>NZ_JARVKT010000070.1:0-1316 GCF_029809455.1 Micromonospora sp. DH14
GGATGCTCCTATGGATGTCAAGGTGTGGTCGGTGGGGGTTGGGCGGGGTTGGTGAGGGCCTCGTAGACCTCGCGGGCGACGTATCGCTTGAGGCAGCGGATGATCTCTTTCTTGGTGAGGCCTTCTTTGGTGCGGCGTTCGGTGTAGTCGCGGGTGCGTTGGTCCCAGCGCAGGCGGCAGATGACGATGCGGTGCAGGGCGGCGTTGGCTTGTCGGTCGCCGCCGCGGTTGAGTCGGTGGCGGTTGGTTTTGCCGCTGCTGGCGGGCAGGGGCGCGGCGCCGCAGAGCATGGCGAACGCGGCTTCGGAGTGCAGCCGCTCGGGGTTGTCGCCGGCGGTGACCAGGAGCTGTCCGGCGACGTCGGGGCCGATGCCGTTGAGTACGGTGAGGTGCGGGTTGATCTGGTCGACGAGTGGGGCGATCAACGCGTCGAGGTACTCGATTTCCTCGGTGAGGTGTTGGTGACGGCGGGCGAGTGACCGCAGTGCGATCATGACGGCGGTGGCGGGCTGGTCGGCTCGGTCGGTGGCGGGGCGGCTGGTGGCGCAGCGTTTGATCAGATCGTCGATGCGCCGCTCACGCAGGTCGGCGCGTAGTGGCTCAGGTGCGGTGATGATCAGGGTGTGCATCTGACGTTGCGCGTCAGCGCGTTGCCGCACGGCGCTTCGGCGGGCTACCCGCAGGTTCCGTAAGGCTTCGACCTGCCCGTTCGCGGCCTTGGGGATGCCGGTGCGGCGGGCTGCGAGACCGGCGCGGGCGGCGGCTTCGGCGTCGACCGGGTCGGACTTGCCCTGCCAGCGGCGGGTCTTGCGGTCAGGTCTGTCGGCCTCGACCACCGTGACGCCGCAGGTATGGAGGAATCGGGTCAGGCCAGCGCCGTAGGCGCCGGTGCCCTCGACAGCGACCAGGACCACCTCACCGTGTCCGGTCAGCCAATCCAACAACGCGGCATGACCGGTCGGCGTGGCGGGAAACTGGGCGGTACCGAGAAGCCGCCCGGCGGTGTCGACCACGGCGGCGGTGTGGGTGTCCTTGTGAGTGTCGACGCCACCGGTGACCTGCACCCGGGCTTGTGTAATGGTGGACATGGCCGTCCCTTGCTCACTCGACTGACAGGGCGGCACGCACCAGCCGGGCGGGCGGACAGAACAGTGATGGGGCCTCTGGCCAGGCTCCTATCAGGTCACGGCCACGTCAGGTGAGTGCACGAGCAGTCCTCCCGGCCACGGCCGACAGATCCCGTTCAAGACCCGAAGTCAGTTAGAGGGCGGGTCAGACCGGACCGGGAGGACTCTCTCGTACATCCTCACTGTTAG
>NZ_JARVKT010000071.1:0-1275 GCF_029809455.1 Micromonospora sp. DH14
GGGGCGAAGCGGAGAACTTAAGCGCCAGTAAACGGCGGTGGTAACTATAACCATCCTAAGGTAGCGAAATTCCTTGTCGGGTAAGTTCCGACCTGCACGAATGGCGTAACGACTTCCCCACTGTCTCAACCACAGGCCCGGCGAAATTGCAGTACGAGTAAAGATGCTCGTTACGCGCGGCAGGACGGAAAGACCCCGGGACCTTTACTATAGCTTGACATTGGTACTCGAATTAGCTTGTGTAGGATAGGTGGGAGCCGGTGAAGTCCATACGCCAGTATGGGTGGAGGCAATCTTGAAATACCACTCTGGTTGATTTGGGTATCTAACTTCGGACCGTTATCCGGTTCAGGGACAGTGTCTGGTGGGTAGTTTAACTGGGGCGGTTGCCTCCTAAAAGGTAACGGAGGCGCCCAAAGGTTCCCTCAGCCTGGTTGGCAATCAGGTGTTGAGTGCAAGTACACAAGGGAGCTTGACTGTGAGACTGACAGGTCGAGCAGGGACGAAAGTCGGGACTAGTGATCCGGCACTTGCGAGTGGAAGCGGTGTCGCTCAACGGATAAAAGGTACCCCGGGGATAACAGGCTGATCTTCCCCAAGAGTCCATATCGACGGGATGGTTTGGCACCTCGATGTCGGCTCGTCGCATCCTGGGGCTGTAGCAGGTCCCAAGGGTTGGGCTGTTCGCCCATTAAAGCGGTACGCGAGCTGGGTTTAGAACGTCGTGAGACAGTTCGGTCCCTATCCGCCGTGCGCGTAGGATACTTGAGAAGGGCTGTCCCTAGTACGAGAGGACCGGGACGGACGAACCTCTGGTGTGCCAGTTGTCCTGCCAAGGGCACGGCTGGTTAGCTACGTTCGGAAGGGATAACCGCTGAAAGCATCTAAGCGGGAAGCCTGCTTCAAGATGAGGTATCCCACCCCACTTTGTGGGGGTAAGGCCCCCAGCTAGACGACTGGGTTGATAGGCCGGAAATGTAAGCCCGGTAACGGGTTCAGTTGACCGGTACTAATAGGCCGAGGACTTGACTACTAAGCTGCTACGCGTCCACTGTGCAACTCTGAACAAGCGAACACTCATTGGTGTGTGTGCCCGGGGTTGTTTGATATGTTCATAGAGTTACGGCGGTCATGGCGGAGGGGAAACGCCCGGTTACATTCCGAACCCGGAAGCTAAGCCCTCCAGCGCCGATGGTACTGCACTCGTGAGGGTGTGGGAGAGTAGGACGCCGCCGGACAATCTTTCAGAAGAGGCCACCCCTCACGGGGTGGCCT
>NZ_JARVKT010000072.1:0-1194 GCF_029809455.1 Micromonospora sp. DH14
AGTGGCTAGTCGAACAGTCTGGAATGGCTGACCGTAGACGGTGAGAGTCCGGTAGGTGAAAGTTGCTGACCTTCTGTGGGTGTTCCCGAGTAGCGGCGGACCCCTGAAATCTGCCGTGAATCTGCCAGGACCACCTGGTAAGCCTAAATACTTCCTGGTGACCGATAGCGGACAAGTACCGTGAGGGAATGGTGAAAAGTACCCCGGGAGGGGAGTGAAATAGTACCTGAAACCGTTCGCCTACAATCCGTCGGAGCCTTGCGGGGTGACGGCGTGCCTTTTGAAGAATGAGCCTGCGAGTTAGTGGCATGTGGCGAGGTTAACCCGTGTGGGGGAGCCGTAGCGAAAGCGAGTCTGAATAGGGCGATTCAGTCGCGTGTCCTAGACCCGAAGCGGAGTGATCTAGCCATGGGCAGGCTGAAGCGCGGGTAAGACCGCGTGGAGGGCCGAACCCACCAATGTTGAAAAATTGGGGGATGACCTGTGGTTAGGGGTGAAAGGCCAATCAAACTCCGTGATAGCTGGTTCTCCCCGAAATGCATTTAGGTGCAGCGTCGCGTGTTTCTTGCCGGAGGTAGAGCACTGGATGGTCTAGGGGGCCCACAAGCTTACCGAAATCAGCCAAACTCCGAATGCCGGTAAGTGAGAGCGCGGCAGTGAGACTGCGGGGGATAAGCTTCGTAGTCGAGAGGGAAACAGCCCAGATCACCAGCTAAGGCCCCTAAGCGTGTGCTAAGTGGAAAAGGATGTGGGGTCGCATAGACAACCAGGAGGTTGGCTTAGAAGCAGCCACCCTTTAAAGAGTGCGTAATAGCTCACTGGTCAAGTGGTTCCGCGCCGACAATGTAGCGGGGCTCAAGCACACCGCCGAAGCTGTGGCATTCACATTTTATCCTCGCTTGGACTTGATTCCTTGTGCAGGTGTGTGGATGGGTAGGGGAGCGTCGTGCCGCGAGTGAAGCAGCGGGGTGACCCAGTTGTGGACGCGGCACGAGTGAGAATGCAGGCATGAGTAGCGAAAGAAGGGTGAGAAACCCTTCCGCCGGATGACCAAGGGTTCCAGGGCCAGGCTAATCCGCCCTGGGTGAGTCGGGACCTAAGGCGAGGCCGAGAGGCGTAGTCGATGGACAACGGGTTGATATTCCCGTACCCGCGAAAGAGCGTCCCTGATGAACCTCGTTGTGCTAACCACCC
>NZ_JARVKT010000073.1:0-1187 GCF_029809455.1 Micromonospora sp. DH14
CAGAGCGGTGCCGCTGTCACCGCGAAGAATGTCGGCTACAACGGTGCCTTGCCGACCAACGGGGTGGTCTCGTTCGGTTTCAACGGCTCGTGGACCGGCAGCAACCCCGCTCCGGGCACGTTCGCGGTGAACGGGGTGGCCTGCACCGGTGCTACGACGCCGACCACGCCCCCGCCGACGGACCCGCCGCCGACGGACCCGCCTCCGAACGGGCCGGCCGACATCACGGTGAACAGCGCGACCCGGTACCAGACCGTCGACGGTTTCGGGGCCGCGCAGTCCATCTGGGGTAGCGCCTGGTCGACGACCGACACTCAGACGTTGGTCGGGATGGGCGCCAACCAGTTGGGGTTGTCCATCGTGCGTACCGGCCTGTCACCGGTGTCCAGCGAGTGGGCCACGCACGTGAACTCGTTGAAGACGGCGAAGACGTACGGGTCGAACGTGAAGATCCTCGCCTCGCCGTGGACCGCCCCGGCGGCGTGGAAGACGAACAACAGCCGGGTCAACGGCGGCAAACTGAAGACCGACTACTACGACGACTACGCCAACCACCTGAACAGCTACGTGCAGTACATGCGCGGCCAGGGCGTGAGCGTCGACGTCACGTCGGTGCAGAACGAGCCCGACTGGCACCCGGACTACGACTCGATGGACTGGAGCGGCACCGAACTCCGCACGTTCGTCCGCGACCAGGGCGCGAGGGTGCAGAACACCAAACTGATGGTCGCCGAAGCGGTGAACATGAACTACACCTTCACCGACCCGACCCTCAACGACGCGACCGCCCGCACCAACATCGGCTACATCGGCGGGCACCTCTACGGCACCGAAGCCTCAGGCCGGCTGAAGTCGTACCCCTTAGCGGAGCAGCACAACAAACCGGTGTGGATGACCGAGTGGAACCTGCACGCCGCCGACGGAGGCGGCTCCAACATCTGGGGCAACCCCGCCAACACCGCGGTCTGGAACGAAACCCTCGACGACATCATGCGCACCGTGCACAAATCGATGGAGGCCAACTGGAACGCCTACATCTGGTGGTACGGCAAACGCTACTACTCCTTCATCGGTGACGGCGAGTCCGCCTACGGCACCGTCGCCGGCGCCCCCCTCAAACGCGGCTACGCCTTCTCCCAGTACGCCAAGTACGTACGCCCCGGCTACCAGCGGATCGCCCTGACCAA
>NZ_JARVKT010000074.1:0-1146 GCF_029809455.1 Micromonospora sp. DH14
CTACAGAGGTTGAAAGGCTGACGTCCGTCGGCGTGTCGGCGTGATCTCGGTCGATTGATTCGGTAGGCCGGAGGTATGAGGTATCCGGCTGGTGGTGGCATGAACGCGGCAGCCCGGGTCCGGCGTGAGAAGGTCCGGATCCAGGCCGCGGCGATGTTCGAGGAGTCCGTACCGACCGCGCAGATCGCTTCTGAGCTGCGGGTTTCTGAGAAGTCGGTGCGTCTGTGGCGGCGGCAGTGGACTGCTGGCGGAACGGAGGCTCTGGCGTCGGCGGGGCCGGGCGGCTCGGACTGCAAACTCTCCGTTGAGCAGCGCAAACAGCTGGCCGAGGTGCTCGATGTAGGTCCGATCGTGCACGGCTGGGACGATGCCCGCTGGACGCTCGCGCGGGTGGCCGAGGTGATCGAGCGCCGTTTCGGCGTCTCCTACACGCTGCGTGGGGTGTCCTATCTGCTGCATCGCATCGGGTACAGCCAGCAGGTTCCCACTCGTCGGGCGATCGAACGCGATCCGGAAGCTATCGCCGGCTGGCATCGCGGGCGGTGGCCGTCGGTAAGAGGTTAGCGGCGGCGCGGGGTGCCTGGATCTGCTTCCAGGACGAGGCAGGCCAGGTCATGCGACCGCCGGTGGCCAAGACGTGGGCCCGGCGCGGGCACACGCCGGTCATCGAGGTCTCCGGCAAGGGCTCCGGCCGGGTCTCGATCGCCGGTCTGGTCTGCCTCAAGCCCGGACAGCGAGGCCGGCTGATGTGGCGAACCCGGCTGCACCGCGGTCGCGCCGGGGAGCGTGGCAGCTTCAGCGAGGACGACTACATTGCCTTCCTCGACCAGGCCCACCAGCGCCTGCAGGCACCGATAGTGCTGATCTGGGACAACCTGAACACCCACGTCAGCCGCCGCATGCACGCCCTGATCGCCGCCCGGCCGTGGCTGACCGTGATCCGGTTACCCGCCTACGCTCCGGACCTCAACCCCACCGAAGGCGTCTGGCGCTGGATGAAACGCGGCCTGACCAACACCGCCGCCCGCGGTGTCGACCACCTCGCCCAACTGGTCAAACGCCGACTACGCGCTTGTCAGCAACAGACCGATCTCCTCGCCGGTTTCTTCGCCAGCACCGGCATGACCCTCGAACCCGAACCACCGA
>NZ_JARVKT010000075.1:0-964 GCF_029809455.1 Micromonospora sp. DH14
AGGGAGCCGTCGAAGGTGGGGCTGGCGATTGGGACGAAGTCGTAACAAGGTAGCCGTACCGGAAGGTGCGGCTGGATCACCTCCTTTCTAAGGAGCACCTTCCGACGAAAGTCGGTAAGGAGCCCGCACTGCCCGAATGTGGTGGTGGGGTGCTCGAATGGCGGAGACACTGGCAAGTTTTGCCTCGGCAACGGCTGGGATCACTTAGTACAGCCACTCTTTCGGGTGTGGTGGGAACGGATTGGTTCTGGTGCGGCTGAGGGGGAATGTAAGCACCCTGTTGGGTCCTGAAAGAACAACCAGTGGTTGTTTCTTTCGGAGCCGTAGCGAGCCTGTGGGTTCGTGAGGTTGCCAGGCATGGCCTGGCCTCGCATACCGCCAACGGGTTGTTGGGTTTGGTGTGGGGCTGTTGGGGTTGTGGGTTGGTCGTTTGTTGAGAATTGCACAGTGGACGCGAGCATCTTTGTGGTCAAGTTGTCAAGGGCGAACGGTGAATGCCTTGGCACCAGGAGCCGATGAAGGACGTGGGAGGCCGCGATAGGCCTGGGGGAGCTGTCAACCGAGCTGTGATCCCAGGGTGTCCGAATGGGGAAACCTGGCACCAGTCATGTGGTGTCACCCACACCTGAACACATAGGGTGTGTGGAGGGAACGCGGGGAAGTGAAACATCTCAGTACCCGTAGGAAGAGAAAACAATTTAGTGATTCCGTGAGTAGTGGCGAGCGAAAGCGGATTGAGGCTAAACCGGCTGCGTGTGATACCTGTCAGGGGTTGCGTGGTCGGGGTTGTGGGACCCCGCTGAACAAGCTGACACTTGTTCGAGGAGTTACAAAGTTAGTGGCTAGTCGAACAGTCTGGAATGGCTGACCGTAGACGGTGAGAGTCCGGTAGGTGAAAGTTGCTGACCTTCTGTGGGTGTTCCCGAGTAGCGGCGGACCCCTGAAATCTGCCGTGAATCTGCCA
>NZ_JARVKT010000076.1:0-769 GCF_029809455.1 Micromonospora sp. DH14
AGGCTAATCCGCCCTGGGTGAGTCGGGACCTAAGGCGAGGCCGAGAGGCGTAGTCGATGGACAACGGGTTGATATTCCCGTACCCGCGAAAGAGCGTCCCTGATGAACCTCGTTGTGCTAACCACCCAAACCATCCAAGACCTTCGGGTTGAGGGTGGGGAGCGTGGGAACCTGATGGGTAGTAGTCAAGCGATGGGGTGACGCAGGAAGGTAGCTGAGCCCGGCCGGTGGTTGTGCCGGGGTAAGCGTGTAGGCCGTGGTGTAGGCAAATCCGCACCACATGTGGGCTGAGACGTGATGCCGAGCCGATTCAGGTGAAGTCAGTGATCCTATGCTGCCGAGAAAAGCCTCTAGCGAGTTCTTAGCGGCCCGTACCCCAAACCGACACAGGTGGTCAGGTAGAGAATACCGAGGCGATCGGGCGAACTGTGGTTAAGGAACTCGGCAAATTGCCCCCGTAACTTAGGGAGAAGGGGGGCCGGAGACGTGAAGCCCCGCGCGGGTGGAGCGTTGTATGGCCGCAGAGAGCAGGGGGAAGCGACTGTTTACTAAAAACACAGGTCCATGCGAAGAAGTAATTCGATGTATATGGACTGACGCCTGCCCGGTGCTGGAACGTTAAGGGGACCTGTTAGCTCTTTCGGGGCGAAGCGGAGAACTTAAGCGCCAGTAAACGGCGGTGGTAACTATAACCATCCTAAGGTAGCGAAATTCCTTGTCGGGTAAGTTCCGACCTGCACGAATGGCGTAACGACTTCCCCACTGTCTC
>NZ_JARVKT010000077.1:0-745 GCF_029809455.1 Micromonospora sp. DH14
CGTTGCCTGCGTGCGGCGTTGCCTGTGCGTCGCGTTGCCTGCGTGCGGCGTTGCCTGTGCGTCGCGTTGCCTGCGTGCGGCGTTGCCTGTGCGTCGCGTTGCCTGCGTGCGGCGTTGCCTGTGCGTCACGTTGCCTGCGTGCGGCGTTGCCTGTGCGTCACGTTGCCTGTGCGTCGCATTGCCTGCGCGTTGCGTTGCCTGTGCGTCGCGTTGCCCCCGCACGGCGTTGCCTGCGTGCGGTGTTGCCCTCACGAGGCCCTTGCAGCAGGACCTGTGCTGCCACCGCGATTCCCTGGATGCCGTCGCGACGCTGATTCGTCTACGACATCAGCTCCAGAGGATCCGTGACCCAACCAACGGGCTCGCCCTGGGCGCGCTCGTTGCCATGATGCGCGCAACTTCAAGGATGTTGGTGCCTCCCGCGTGTCTGAGGCAGCAACATCCTGGAAGTTGTGAGGATCTTGGGCGCTTGGGCGCTTGGGCGCTTGGGCGCTTGGGCGCTTGGGCGCTTGGGCGCTTGGGCGCTTGGGCGCGGGGCGCGGGGCGCGGGGCACGGGGCGCGGACTGGACATGCTGAAGGGCCGGGCCCCGCGTGGTGGGGTCCGGCCCTTCAGCTGGGTGCTGGGTGCTGGGGTGTTGGTGTTGGGGGTCAGCTGGTGGCGTAGCCGCGGGTGGCGATCCAGTCGGCGAGGTGCTCGACGGTGGTTTCGTAGGAGGCGGTGTCCGGGTTGGCGGAGTCGGCGAT
>NZ_JARVKT010000078.1:0-717 GCF_029809455.1 Micromonospora sp. DH14
CCCCACCCCCGACCACTCCGCCGCCGACGACCCCGCCGCCGAGTGAGGGTGCCTGCCGGGTCGGCTACACGGTCAACGCCTGGAACAACGGCCTCACCGCGAGTGTGGCCATCACCAACACCGGCACCACCGCCGTGAACGGCTGGGCGCTGACCTTCACCCTGCCCAGCGGGCAGCGCATCACCGGCGGCTGGAACGCCCAGTACGCGCCGACGAGCGGTGCGGTGACCGCCCGCAACGTCTCCTACAACGGCACCATCGCACCGAACGCGTCGGTCGAGATCGGCTTCCAGGCCACGCACGAGGGCGGCACCGGCAAGCCCGCTTCGTTCGCTCTCAACGGTGCCGCCTGTTCGGTGTCCTGATTTCCCCTTCCACCCCACCACCCGAGAAGGAGTCACACGATGCGAAATGCGAGATGGAAGGCGGCATCGAGAGCCGCCATCGCACTGACCAGCGCGGGGGCCCTCGCCGCCGGTATGGCGATGTTCATGACCGCGCCGGCCGCCGCCGGTACGACGCTCGGCGCGTCGGCCGCGGAGAAGGGGCGGTACTTCGGTACGGCGGTGGCCGCCAGCAGGCTCTCAGACAGTGCGTACACGACGATTTTGAACCGTGAGTTCAATTCGGTGACGCCTGAGAATGAGATGAAGATCGACGCGACGGAGCCGCAGCAGGGTCGGTTCAGTTATGGGGCGGCCGATCAGATTGTCAGTC
>NZ_JARVKT010000079.1:0-539 GCF_029809455.1 Micromonospora sp. DH14
AGGGAGCCGTCGAAGGTGGGGCTGGCGATTGGGACGAAGTCGTAACAAGGTAGCCGTACCGGAAGGTGCGGCTGGATCACCTCCTTTCTAAGGAGCACCTTCCGACGAAAGTCGGTAAGGAGCCCGCGACCTACGAATGTTGGGTCGGGGTGCTCAGATGGCGGAGACACTGGCAAGTTTTGCCCTGGCAACGGCCGGCGGCGCCTAGTACAGCCACTCTTGGGTGGTGGGAACGGTTGCTTCTGGTGCGGCTGGGGGGAGATGTAAGCACCCTGTTGGGTCCTGAAGGAACAACCATTGGTTGTTGTTTCAGAGACTGTGCCGGCCTCCTTGTGGGGGCTGGAAGTCTGCCAGGCATGGCCTGGCCTCGCATACCGCTGGTCTGAGGATCGGGTTTGGTGTGGGGCGGATCGGGTTGTGGGTTGGTCGTTTGTTGAGAATTGCACAGTGGACGCGAGCATCTTTGTGGTCAAGTTGTCAAGGGCGAACGGTGAATGCCTTGGCACCAGGAGCCGATGAAGGACGTGGGAGGCCGCGAT
>NZ_JARVKT010000007.1:0-273721 GCF_029809455.1 Micromonospora sp. DH14
CAAACGCCGACTACGCGCTTGTCAGCAACAGACCGATCTCCTCGCCGGTTTCTTCGCCAGCACCGGCATGACCCTCGAACCCGAACCACCGAAATAGCCCGAACCTTGGCCCTTCAACCTCTGTAGCGCAAGGGCTGGCACATCTCGCGCTGCGACGCAGCCTAGGCCTCGGGCCAGCTTCGGTTGATCGACGGCATTCTGCCCGGCCACCGGAAATGTCGGCACCGAGGCGACCGAGCAACGAGGTGCGGAGCCGACTCGCGCGAGTGCCTTGAACGCGCTGGCCGAGATCGAGGCCGTGGCCGGTCTGAGAGCATCGTCAAGATCGGTGCGTTCGTGGCGTCGGTGCCGGGTTCACCGGTTCGACTCCGATGATCAACTCGGTCCCTGAAAGCGGGTATGACGTCTCGGCGCAGGCGCGAGCGCACCGAAAGAGCGATGTCTCACCCCTCCGGACGCAGGGTAAGTAGATCGCTCTGTCCGAGGGCTCCATGCACAATGTCCGCTATGGCTTCATCGCGGAAACGGCCGGGTCACCCGAACAGGCCCCGGGTTTCCGCCGTGCCGCACGTACCGCAGCGGATCACCGGCGTGCGGTACGACGAGTTCGTGCCGGCGGTACGCCGATACCGGCCAATCGCACTGCTGCGCCTGCTCGCTCGCACGTCGACCGCGCAGTTAAAAGGTCACCCCTTCGAGGCCGTCGACGTCCGCGATCCGATCAAGCCGTGGGCGGTCAGCCTCGTAGCCCGCGAAGCCCTCGCGGGTGGCGCCCACGTCACCCGACGAGAGCAGCCCACCCTTCAGGCCCTGCGGGCCTTGGACGCCATGGTCATCGACCTGGAGGACCCGCTGTCGCTCAACGGCGACGCGAGCGTCGGGGAGGAAACGATCACGGGCTTCATGCTGCGCACCAGTTACCAGCAATTTCCGTACCAACAGCCGATCTTCGGGGACACCGCCCGGATGCGCCCCATGTTGAAACGAGCGTTCCCGCGCCCGAAGTATCAGGTCTTGAGCGACGCCGTGATCGCCGAACTTCTCGGTGCCGACATTGACACGTACACCGACCTGGCCCCCTTCTTCCTGGCCGCGGTGATGACCAACGCCGGCACCTTCGATCCGACCTGGCTGGACCAGCCTCACTTCGCGCCGATCCGTGAGACCGTGCCCAGGGAGCAAATCCTGCGGGTGTACGACACCCGGCTCAGTGCACCGGTTGCCTCGCTCCGAAAGCTGGCCAAGGCTGGTCGTCACCAACGTCCGGAGCTGCGGCAACACGACTTCAACCCGCTCGTCAACGCCCCTTTCATCATCCTGCCGGAAGGAATCGGCGTGGCCCCGCAGCCGGCCTTCGTCACTGGCCGCTTCTCCATGGCCGCGCTCTACTACGCCGGCGTGGACCGGTACGGCAACGCGTTCGCCACCGACCTCGGGCACGTGAACGAGGAGTACACCGTCGAACAGCTCAGCCTGCTCAACCAGGCCGGAGCTGCTATCCACGGCGAGATCGCCTACCGCGACGGGAAAGAGGAGAAGTTCAGCGTCGATGGCATCGTCGTCTATCCCGACCAGGTGATCTTCGTCGAGGTGAAGAGCCTGCGCCCAAGGATGGACCAGCGTCTCGATCCCGTCAGCTACGCCAAGGGGCTGCGCCGCGACTTCGTCAAAGCCAAGGACCAACTCGTCACCACGTACAACCTGTGGCGCGGCGGGCACGACGCCTTCGCGAGCCTGCCGTCGCCGGCAGAGGGCCGAGCGATCCGTGGTCTGATCGTCGTACCAGAGCCGCTGTACCTGGCCAACCACACGATGTTCGTGCAGGCAATCGGTGCGATGCCGTTCCCGAGTGCGGTCGTCTCGCTCACCCAGTTGGAGAATCTCGTAGCTGTGGCCGCGGCGGAGCGGTCAGGTCTCGTATTCCAGGACCTCACTGCCGGGTCGCGGCACCTGGTCGCTGACCCCACAGCAGCTCTGAACCGCGCACAGCAACGCGCCGGCGTTGCCACCCCCCGCAACGAGATCCTCGATGCCTCATTTGGTGCGATCCGCTGGCCGAAGGTCGGCGGCCGGCGGCCGGGATAACCGCCACCTCACCTATCGAACGGCATCGCAGGCCCGTCGTGCTCATTGCCCCGCCTGGCAGGGCCCCGGCAAAGTCGTGATGGTGTCCGGCTTGGGCGGTTCGGAGTAGAAGCGCCGGTGTTGGTAGCAGCAAGACGGGCATGACCGGTTCAGAAGATCATCAAGGTTCTCTACGCCACGATGATCTATCCGAAGTGAGCCATGCCCGCACTGCCATCATCGCTGATCTCTTCGCTGTCCTGCGCACCGGCTCTGACCGTTGTCGAAACCGCTGGCGGGCTGCCCGCAGCGCTCGCCGGTCTGCCTGATCCGCGAGCCCGACGAGGTGTCCGGCACAGGCTGCCGGTCGTGGTGACCGCAGCGGTCTGCGCCGTGGTGGCCGGCTACCGCTCGTATACCGCGATCGCTGAATGGGTCGCCGACGTTCCGGACGCGACCGTCCTGGCCCTGGGCATCGCCCCGGATCGGCGGCCGTCCGAAGCGATGATCCGCCGGCTGTTGCAGGCCCTGGATCCGCGGTTGCTGACCGCGGCGATCGGTCTCTGGCTCGCTGGGCGTGCCACGACCAGCGCCGCGACGGGCCGGCGGGCGATCGCGGTCGACGGCAAGTCGCTGCGCGGATCCCGCACCACCGACGCTGCCGCCCGACATGTGATGGCTGCTTGCGACCAGGTCAGCAGCGTGGTCCTGGCCGACACCGACGTGGACGGCAAGACCAACGAGATCACCCGGTTCCAGCCGCGGGACAGCGACATGCCCGTTGACGTCCGCGTTGCGGGAGCACTGCTGCTGCTCTACGGGCTACCGATGACCAAGATTATCAAGCTACGAGCCGACCAGCTCACCGAGGAATCTGGTCGCCGATACCTCACCGTGAAAGCCCACCGTGCGATCATTCCGCCTGCCGTAGGTCACCTCCTGGACTTCCTACCTACACGGCTACCGGCGGACGCGCTCGTCTCGACTCAGACGTCCCGGTGACTCTTTCCCGGCCGGCAGGCGGGAAGACCCATCTCTGTGGGCGGCATGCGGGCCCGCCTGCGCCGGCACGGCATCCAGGTCCGGCCCGCACGCAACGCTGCGTTGATATGCCTCGCGGCCGAACTACCCCCGGCCGTCCTTGCGGACTACTCGGCATAAGCATCAGCAACGCCATAGCCTGGGCACGCCGGGCCGCCCGGGACTGGACCCCGTACCTTCGGGCACGCGCAGAGCAGGTGACCCAGCCCGAAGGCCCAGCCGCGAGCAGCGGCCGGCGGAGTGACGGCAGTCAGCTCATCGAGGAGACGGGCGCCCCGTCCGCGGATCTCGTCGCGGACTTCCCGGACGACCCGTTGCGGCTGGCCGGCGGGGTCGGCGACGGCCACAGCGGGTAACGGTCAGCTCGGCCGCTACCGACGGGTGCTGCCCATAGGCCAGCACTCGTTCGCGCGGTGCGCTGGTGGCGCACTTAAATCAGCGCACCGCCAGCGCGCCACGTGCTCCGAGAACCTCCCGTCATTGACCACTGCTGGCCGACGGCCTCAAAGTCGTCTCGGTGGCGCTGTGGTTGAGTTGCAGAGTGCCGATCCCGCCATACACGAGGCCGATCCTGCGATCCGGATGGGAGTCCAACCCATTCGACTGAGCCGTTGAACGCCGCCCGTTACGGGTGCTGCTCGACCAGCCGCTGCTAGGCGGTGACGCGGACGGCCACGGCGAGTTCCACGGTTACCCGTTCCTGTCGGGCGGCTCCACCGGTCTCCCCGATGCCACGGCGGTCCTGCGCTCGTACGGTCGACACGAGGCGATCGAACTGCTTTTCGTAACTGACGATCCGGAAGCTATCGGGGGTGAGGTTCCCCCGGTTTGCCGGAGGGTTGGTTACCTGGCGCCGGTGAGCTCAGGCTGAACGATAGCCGTCTCGTTCTGTCTGGCCTGGTGGGCGTGCCAGGCGGTTTCGTACTTGTCTGGGGACCGCCAGCCGAGGTCTTTTTGGATCCGGCGGGTGTTGTACCACCCATCGATGTAGCTGAAGATCGCGTTCTCGGCCTCGTCGCGGGTCCGCCACGAGTTTCGGTAGACCAGTTCGATCTTCAACGTCGACCAGAAGTTCTCCATCAGAGCGTTGTCGTAGCTGTCGCCGACCGATCCCATCGAGGGCAGGATCCCGTTGTCGGCCAGGCGTTGCGCGAAGCGGAACGACGTGTAGTTCGAGCCCTTGTCCGAGTGGTGGATCAGTTGGCCGTCGCGGACGTCGCGGGACCAGATGCCGTATTCCAGGGCGCCGAGGATCAGGTCGGTGTCGCAGCGGTCGGAGCACCGCCAGCCCACGATGCGGTTGGAGAACACGTCCCGGACGGCGGCCAGCCAGAACACGCCCTCGCCGCAGGGGACGCGGGTCGCGTCGGCGACCCACAACCGATTCGGCGCAGCAGCCGTGAACTGCCGGTTGACCAGATCCGGAGCCGGTGTCGCCTTCGGATTCGACTGCGTCGAAGGGATGCGCCACTTCTTGCGCAGGAACGCGCCTTGCAGGCCGGCGTCGCGCATCAGCCGCTCGACCCGCTTGCGGCCCACCTGGCGGCCGTTGCGGCGCAACATGGCATGCACTCTCGGGCTGCCGTAGGTGCCGCCGGAGACGTGGTGGATCTCGGCGATCTCCACCGCCAGTTCGGCGTCCTCGCGTCGCCGGGCGCACGGGTTCGCGGCCTGGGTGAGCCAGCCGTAGTAGGTGGAGACGGCAACACCGATGACCCGGAGGACGGGCTCGACCCCGAAGCGGTCGCGTAGCTCGTCGACGAGCGTCACGACCGTCGCCGGGTCGGGTCGAGTTCCGAGGCGAAAAAGCCGAGGCGGCCTTCAGGATCTCATTCGCCCGCTTCAGCTCGGCGTTCTCCCGCCGCAGCCGGCGCAACTCCTCCGACTCCGAAGTCGTCGGCCGGTCGTCACGTTGACCTCGGTCGGCTTCGTCCTGGCGGATCCAGTTGCGCAACGCCTCGTGATGCACCCCGAGCTGGCGGGCCAGTCGACGGATCACGGGCTTCGGGTCCGACTCCCGATACAAGCGCACCGCACGTTCACGCAGCTCATCGGGGTACTTCTTCGGTGCTGCCACGGATGACTCCCTTCAGCTCCATCAGAGCATGATCGAAAGCCTCCGAGCTACCGGGGCAACCTCACGCATGCCAACCCAGCAACACCCAGCATCCTGTCTGCCATCGACCCGCCCAGTGGGGTGCGGGCCGCCGCCCGGCCCGCCACGGCCCTCGAACCTCGACGCCTCGTTCGTACGCTGGCGGGCCGGGCGGCGGTCTGCTCGGCTTGCCCGGGTCGATGGCAGACAGGATGTCCTCACCGCAGCCACCCACTGAGCCGGCGGCCGCGGACGAACTCCGGCAATCCTGGAGCCGGAGCGCCCCCGCCGGAGGCGCCGTAGCCGCGGCCCTCGCGGCGGCCGACCCACGGCACGAACGCATCGTGGTCCTGGGTAGGGCAAACCTCTTCGATGGTGCCGCCGTGGGCCGCGGACAGTGCCGCGCTGAAGATGTGCGCGCTTCTAGCGGTGTGGGCATCTGTGACGCCGGGCCTCCGTCTACAAGGCCAGGCCGAGCGCTGCGCGTCCCGGGGCTGGGTCACCGATGCGCTCACTACCGGTCCGGTCGGATCGTGACGCGGCCGGGCCGCAGCGGGTTGTCGTCAAACGATCTACAAGCGGGCGAACAGAATCTGTGGCTGCAGGCGCTCCCGCGTCAGGCGCATACGTCGTCAAAGATCGCATCTTTGGCAGCTCGGGCGAGGGTGGCTTGAGTGCCCGCGCGGACTCCGAGGCGGTTCATGTGGAAGATCACGTGCATCGCGATGATTCCGCGGATTCCTCGGGTGAGCTTGCCCGACTCACGGAGGATGCGCAGCGCCTTCCCGGTGTCTTCGAAGGCGCGGAGCCAGCCGCTGGCGATGCAGTCCGTGCGAGGTGAGCCGAGTAGGAGACAGCGGACGTCGGCGGTGAGACCAGTCTCCGATCGCGGGTCCTGGGTTGGTCCTGGGCTGGCCAACGCACCACGCTGATCGGCGATCCTGGCCCAGACGTCGCCTTGCTCGTTGATGTCGAGGTCGGCGGCGCGCATGAGCGCGGTACAGAGGATGAGTGCGTGTTCCCGCCGGTCGTCGGGGTTGTCGCTGAGATAGTCCAGGAGGTGGCGGCTGTCGTGGTGGAACAGGGCGTGAGCGGCGTTCATGCTGGCGGTGCCGCCGAAGGCGTGGACCTCTGGTTCGTAGATGTCGGTGGTCCAGGTGACGCTGTCGGTGAGCAGTAGGTGCGCCGGATCGCTGGTGGACGTGGCGGGGAGGTAGCGGATCCGCCAGGGGCCTTTGCGGATGAACCACCATGAGGTGATGAGGCCCTCGGCCTCGGCCACAGGTAGCACGCGGGTGAGGTGTTCGACGGCTTGCCTCTCCCGTTGTCTGGGGTCTGGGCTGGGGAAGGCGATGTTCACCTGCTTCCAGGAGATCTGTTCCACGAGTGCGGTCCGATCGGTGTTGGTGGGTTAGCAGAGGAGTAGGCAGGCGTCCCATGAGGTCCTCGTGGTCCCGGTCGCGGCCAAGGCAGCGCCGGACGTCCCGTCGAGGAGTCCTGCGGGTCCGTTGGCAGCGGTTGGCACCTGCTCGTGGAGGCGCTGCAGTGGGGCGAGGGGTATGGGTGTGAGGGCGTCGGCGGCGATGCGACGGGTGGTCGCGAGGAGTCCGGCGGTTCCGTGGCACAGGCTGCGGTCGGTGAGTTGACCGATCTGGGTCGGGTCGTTCAGGCAGGCGATGAGTGCGCCCTCGGCGAGGTGTTGACGTGTGGCGTCGCCGAGGGCGAGCGCGGTGAGTTGCTGGGCGCGGGCGACGCCGGGGGTGCCGTAGCACCAGGATGGCCGGAGTGGTCCGCGCTGGCTCGGGTCGCCGCGGCGGAGGTCGTCGAGCGTGACGGTTTGCGGCCACCACGGCCCGGTGTTGGTGTGGCGTTGCCAGGTGTCGAGCCACTGGCAGATGCGGTTGATTGCCTGGGTGTGTCCGTCGACGGTGGTGCCGTCGCGGAGGGTGAGCGCCAGGAGCGCGAGTGGGCCGCTGATGCCGTGGGCGATGCCGTGGTTGCTGTGGCCTCCGGCCGGTCCTGGCCCGGTGCGGTTGGGGCCGTGTGGGCACCACCAGCCGGGGAGCGCGCCGATGGGTTCGGTGAGTCGTACAAGGTAGGTCAGTACCTCCCGGAGGAGGTCGATTTCCCCGATGCGACGCAGGGCGACACCGAGGCCAGTCAGGCCGCGGATGAGGTCAAACTCGGCGTACGGCGGTTGTTGCCGTTGGTCGATGCGGCGGTGAGCGGCGCCCAGTCGTCGGCGGGTCACCGTGGCGGTCCCGGCGGCTGCGAGGGCTTGGGCCCGGGTGAGCGCGGGCCGGTCGGAAGCGGCTAGTACAAAGGCGAGCGCGGGTACGCCGTAATAGAGGCTGGCGTTGTCGGTGGCGCTGACACCGCCGGCGCAGGCCTCCTGGAGCGCGGCGTACGCCGCATCCCACCTGCCGGCTTCGAGGTGCCAGAGAGCGATGCCAACTGCCCCGTCGGCGAGTGACTGTCCCGCGGTCATGATCGGCCGCGAATGAGGGTGGTGTGGGCGACGGCGCGGGCGAGGCGGAGACAGTGTTTCTCGGAGGCGACGTCGACGCCGATCATGCGGGCGTGGTGCAGGTGAAGCAGATCAGCCAGCACCTGGTCCGAGTCGAGGCCGTCTCGCTCGACGAGTGCCCGGTAGGCGGTCAGCGCCGTGGTGAGCGCCGCTGTCAGGTCATCGCTTCTGTGGGGTCGGCGGGCGTGGTGGAGCTGGTTGGGGTCCAGGCGTGGGCCGCTGCGGTGCGGGACGTGTTCGGCTATCCAGTGTGGGCCGTCGCCGGTGAAGCCGTGAGCGATGGTGATCATGTTGGCCGCAGTGGTGGCCTGCCGGTCGCCGGTCAGGTTCGCGAGGACGGCGCGGGAGTCGGCGGCGAACACGGCTTCGGCTGCGGCGAGGGTGGGTCCGCTGCCGTGCCGTGTCTCGGGCCGGTAGGTGGCCAGGCTGTAGTCAGTCAGCAATCCCTGCCCGTCCAGCCGCTCGGCCCAGACGGCAACGGCTCGGGCAACGGTGGCGAATTGGTCGGCGTCGTCATGGGGGATGCGTAGTCGCAGGTGAGGTTCCGGGTCTGGGTAGCGCAGGAACCACCAGCCGGCTGGGAACGCGCCGCGGTCGTCGGACAGGTCGGCGAGGATGTACTCGACCCGGCCGGTAACGCGTACCTCCAGCCACTGTGATTGACCGGGGTGGTGCTGAACCCTGCTGGCGGGCCGCGCTGGGCGCGGAGGTGGGTCGTCGCGTGGCGGGGTGCGGGTGAGTGTGAGCAGGAGTTCGGCCGGCCGGCCGTTGATCCAGCCAGCTGGTCCGGGGGCCTCGGTGAGTGTCGCGGTATTGTGGCGGTCGAGGTGGCGGCGGAGCAGCGCGATGTGCGCGGGGTCGTCCAGGTCGAGGCGTAGTCGTGCGTCGTCGTTGCCGAGGAGTACGTCTGCGGGTAGCCGTTGCTGTTCTCGGTGGCGTTCCCAGGCGGATTGCCACTGCTGCCAGGGCTCTGCCCGCCTGGGTAGTGCTGCCGCGGTGATGACCCACCGTGCCGGGTGCAGGATCGACCGGCCCTTCCGTACGCGTGGCAGGAACGGCAGGGTCGAGCAGCGCCCCCAGTCGAACGGGACGCACGGGGCCGTCCATGCGATGGGGATCTCCGTCAGGAGCCGGATGATCGGCTGTTGGAGGGTCGGTAGCAGTAGGGAGTTGAGCAGCATGGGTTCAACAGGCTGTCCGGTGGTGCGGGACACCAGCCACAGTCGTTGGCCGTCACCCGTGACGCACAGGCCCGCGAGAGTCCACCTTGGATTGGGGTGAAAGTCGCCGACAGGCAGTACAGGTAGTAGCTCGGGGGCGCGGGCGAGTGCGGCCAGCCGGCTGCCCAGTGGAGGGCCGGAGATCTGTACCGCGTCCGCGCCGGGCAGCACTGTCGGCAGGTGTGCGTAGACGTCGGCGAACAGCGCGAGTTCGGACGGGTTGAGCAGGTGCAGAAACCGGGCCGCCGCTGTGCCGGCGTGGCGGGCACCGCTGACGACCGTCAGCGTGAAGTCGCCTCGGTCGAGATCCCGGAGCGCCTCCGCGGCGAGGGTGAACTGGAGTTCGGTGTGTGGGACCGGAGGCCGGTCGTCGTCGCCGCGCAATCGGTCGACGAGTCCGGCGTCGAGCACCACTTCGGCACAGCCCTGCAGTGCCGCCTGCTGGGCGAGCTCCGCGAGGAGAATGTCGCGGGCGGTCAGGGTCGCCGGGTCCCGGCGCGGCGACCCGCGGTATCCGGCGGGAAATCCCAGGGTACGCAGTACGTCGCGCAGCGGTACGGCCGCGCCCGGGCCCCACCGCTCGATGAACGCCGAGTGGTAAGCGGCCCAGCCTGGTAGGCGCGGCGCCACGCTGACGAGCACCGTCGCGGCCTCGCACGCCTCGCGAACCACGGCTGGCGGCAGCATCACGGAGCAGTCGACGCGCAGGTCGGCCTGAACACGGTCGCCAGGGTCGGGCAGATCGATGTGTTGGCTGAGGTGGGCGACTGGGTCGGTCGTCGTCACCGGTGGCCGGATCTCGGAAACCAGGACACCGGCGGTAACGAGCGCGGCCAGCAGGCGCTCGGCGCCGGCAGTTCCGACGGGCAACTCCGTGACCGTCCGCTCGACCATCTGAACGGTCAGATCGGCGAACGAGATCGGTGTGCGGGCGAGTTGCGTCGCCTTTCGTATCGGACCGGTGAGGTCGACTTCGACGTCGTAGAGCCGATCACCGTCGGCGTGGCCACAGGGCACCACCCACGCCCTGCCGCGTGGATATCCGATCGGGTTCGTGACGACCTTCAGGGAGCCGAGCATGTTCAGATCCCGTTCGGCCTGCGCTGTGTGCTCGGCGATGAACTGGCCATCGGGCTTCGTGACCTCGCAGTGCGCCGCACCCCAGCCCACCTGGGCGCGGGGACCGAGCTGTACGGGCGCCACACCTGCGAACCGGCCGAAGGGGGTCGCCCGCGTCGTCCACCTCAACAGGTACCGGACTGTCGCCTCGACCGTCCGGCGCAGCCGCGAGTCGGTCACGACATCGCCGCTGAGCACACGGGCGATCTGCTCGGCGAGCTGCGGTGCGGCGTGGGTGACAGCCGCAGCAAACGCTGGTAGCGCCCATACCTGCTGCAACCACTCCCGCCATTGATCCGGCTGCTCCGCGGACAGGTCGGGCCACCTCGGCAACGTCAGATCTGAGGGGTAGGAAGCTGCCCTGATCAGGGCTGCACCAGTCGCCTGGAACACCTCGCGCTCCTTGATACCGGCGGGGCAAGGGAGGGATAGAGGGCGGGGCCCAGCCCGTTCAGGGCCGGACCCCGCCAGGTGCCGTGACTGCTACTTGCCGCCGCCGGAGCACGCGTTCGAGCCGGTGTTGCCAGAGCCGCAGCCGTCGTCGGTGGCGGTGGCGTACGCGCTCAACGCCGGGCCGGCGTCGACCAGCCGGAGATTGAGCTCGCCCTCCACGAAATCCGGGCTGACCTCGTACTCGTCGAACTCCATCAGGAATCCCTTCCCTCAGTGGTGAAGGCCAGGACCAGGCGGCTGTGCCGCTTGTCCACGGCCGTCCCGGCAGGCAAGTCGCCGTCGGGGGTCTGTGCGGGCAGGACGTGCAACACCGGCGCGGGACAGCCGGCGTTCACCCAGGCCCGCATGTGCTCGACCATCCGCTGGGCCGCTGCAGCCGCTGCGGAGGTCGCAGGGCCGTGGGCGTACGCGCCCAGGTCGAACGCGTCGCCGGTCCACCGCAGCTCCGACCGGTAGGCGAGCGTGCCGTCATGGAGGACAGCGGGGGTACCGAACCGCCACGACGGCGCGACGACGCCGGATGAGATGGCGGCGTCCTGGGCGGTCAGCACCACGAACTGCTGTCCCGCGTCGGCGGCGCGGGTGGCGAGCCACAGGTCCAGGTCCGCCAGCACGGTGGGCGGCGGCAGGCTCACCCCGGCCCAGGCCTCCTGCCGTGGCGTCTCGAGCAGACCGTCGAGGCCCGGGGATTCGAGCCGCTGGCCCTCATCGAGCCGCAGATGGACCCCATCGGCCACGTCGACGTACTGCACGTCGTACGCCCCGTCGCCCTGCACCGGCACGAACCCACACTGCCGATCACTCACGCTGACCAGACCGCCGCCGGCACGACGGAGCGCCCACGATCGCGTCATCCCGAACGTGCGCAGCGGCACCACCAGGACACCCGTATCGGTGAGCTGCTCGCACCATGCCGGTGGGATGTCCCATGCTCCGGCGGTGACGATGATCAGGTCGTACCGGCAGCCGGGCTCGACAGGATGCTCGGCGTCCGCGCACACGACCTTGACGTCGTCGTACCCCGCCGCCTTGAGGCACTCGACCGCCCGATCCGTCACGTCCGGGTCGATGTCCACGGTGGTCACGGAACCGTCCTCGCCGACGAGCTCCCGCAGCAGCGAAGCGTTGTAGCCGCCGCTGCCGACCTCCAGTACGTGACGGCCCTTCAGACCGCTCAGCGCGTCGGCGGCTTGGCCGAGCATCTCCGCGATGAGGAAGGGCGCCGATACCGAGCTGATGTTCTCCTCACCTCGCCGCTTCGTGATGACCGCCCTGTTCTCGTACGCCTCCTTCAAGGGAAGACCCGGCGTGAACAGCTCGCGAGGCACCTTCCGCATCGCCGCCTCCACCTCAGGCCGCAACGTCAAGCCCTTGTCGGCGTGATCAGCGGCCAGCTGATCGACCATCGCCTGGCGCAGGCGTTCGCTGTTCATCGTGCTGACGCTCATGAACGTCCTCTCCGAAGTATTCGAGCCGCTACGGCTCGCGGCAGCTTCGTGCATGCAACGAACATCCGCCGCGGAACCACTTCGAGCCAGCCGCGCTCTCGACCGCGGCCGGGACGTGACATCGATGGCGCCCTCCGCAGTACCTGCGGAATGCACGAATTCGAGGTCATCACTCCGTGCGCTTAGACTCCTCGAGCGCGCAGCGGTTGGGAATGCCGACTTGCGGTCCGACCTTGTGTGCCGACCTTCGGTCCGACTTGACACTGAACTGCGCGTCCGTTCGGGCGTGAGAGTTTCCTAATGCTCGTCGTGGTGCCGTGCCAAGCAGATGCGTACGCGCTGGGAGCAGTTGGTACGCACCGTGCGCGGCACGACCGGAGGCACCTGCGCCTGGACACGCCGTCGCTGGTCACGAAGGGTGACGGGGTGCTCGGTGCCGACTCGCACGGCCGCTGGCATGAATGTGGCCCGAATCGTCGGCGCTGTGACGGTCGCGGTACGACATCGGCGTCCAAAATTCGGCGGGCGCCCCGTACCTCCGCCTCTGCCGGGTTGAGGTCGCGCCGATTCGTACCAGGCCATGCGCAGCTGGCACGGGCACCGTTCGCTGCCGGCGTTATTGCCTTGGGCAGGTGCACAGCTCGGCGATAGCCTGAGCGGCGTGCCCGAAACGTACCTGTCCGTCGCCGGCCCCTTGGGGGACGTGTTCGAACCCCCCTGGGCCGAGTTGCAGGATGCCATGGACGAGAACCCCTTCATCTACGCGGGCGTTGAACTGCTCAAATCCGCCGTCATGCTGTCCCGCGGACTCGCCTACGCCCCGCGGGAAGGACCCCTACCAGTCAACGCGGCCATACGCTGCGGGCTGATGGTGCGCGCTGGCAAACTCTGCCTGGATCTGCTCGCTGACGTCTGCAACGGCCAAGGACGCCAGCAGATCGGACTCCTCCGACAGCTCACCGAGACGCTGGCGAACGTCGCCTATCTGTCTCGCGACGACGAACAAGGCACCCGGCACCGCGCCTACCTGTACGACAGCCTCATCTCCGAGCGCGAGTTCCTCAAAGTGATCGAACGCCGCCGCGCCAGTGGCGACGACACCGAATTACCGATCGAAGGACGTCTGCGGCGGTCGATCGAGGACACAGCCAGGGCCGCAGGGATCGACCTGGACGCCATTCCCGGCCGACGCCAGATCGGTTGGCCTAGCGCGCAGGACCGGATCGAACAGGCCTTCGGGGCAACGGCATATCCGTCGTACCGGGTCGGGTCCGACGCGCTACACGGCGGCTGGTTCGATCTGATCCGCAATCATTTGAACCAGGTCGACGGCGGCTTCGAACCGGAATTTCGGCCCATTAGCCAGCGTCCGCAGGCGCTGTTAGCAGCCGCGATCCAGTTGTCCATGGTCGCCCTGGTCTTCCAGCAGCATCAGCCGCCACAGATGCAGCGGTTCTTCGGGGAGCACCTAGCCGCGGTCCTCGGCCGCGCCCACCGAGTCGACGAAATGCATGAGCGCTGGCTTACCTCCGATGCCGGGTCGTCCTAAATCAAACCAAATGGCCGTCAGCGTGGAGCGGCTTGCGAGCCTTCCATTCCGGCCTGGTGTGGCGTGTTCGGTCACCGATCTCGCCCGGTCCTCGACGCGGAGGCTAATCCCTTAGAGTTATCTTTATATTTTTTTTGAGGAGTTCAGGGAGTGATTCGATTTGCCGGGAGCAGCGAAATTGCTTGATGCTCGCTGTCTGACCGCCGAACCGATCATCTAGGAACGAACAGCGGTATGCGAGGGATTTCGATCTATCCGATTGCCCGGCGTTCAATACCGTTTCCGCGTGATCTCACGGCCAACCTCTTCCAAACTGTAGCGAGTATTGTCTGCGATCTTCTCCAATACATGCGGTGCGTAAAGTGCAACATCACCGAAGGCTGAATCTACTGACAGGATTGCGACGCCCGATTTCCCACGGTGATAATGATCAAGGTACTCCACGATCACCTTCCGCTCATCCTCCGGAAGCGCCATAAACGGATCGCGCTCGGTATGGTTATGCGCCTCAGTCAGGTGAACGAACCTATTTCCAAAGTCGTAAACACGCCGCTCCCACCCGCCGCTCGGAACCATAACTGTATCCCGAATTCGTCTGACCCCGACTCCGTCATGCCTCGGGATACCAAAGCCAAGACCAGCAACGCACGCAGATAGGATCTGCGACCTGTCATGCGGGTGAGTGCGGAGATAATTTACTCGAATGAGCGAGTCGAGCTCCATGCGTAGGAGTGATCCCGTGACTGACCACCACTTATTCTCGACCGCGATGTTGATTATCTGCCGGTGCTCGGCCGAGCGTGCTTCCGTCGCCCTCGCGAAAAAAGCGAACTCCTCTTCAAGGTCTGCCATCATCGCATCGTAGGGCAGCGCGCAAGTCCGGCTCCGGCGCAATACCCGCTGCACTGCCATCGGCAGATGAGGATGGGCTCGGACGGGCGCGGTCCTGGCCGCGCAGGCTGGGCCCGCCCGCTGCGATGACTCCCCGTGTTGACAGCTGCCTCTCCGCTTCGCGGCTGGGCCCGCTGCAGCCGTTCTAATAGAACCAACTGAAGTTGTTAGCCACTCGGGCCACATATACCTGCGTGCCTCTGCAAAGACCTACTTGGACATGAACTCGTTCACCCGGCACACCCGGCTCTGCGTGTGACGACTCTCTTGCGCCTGTTAGGTGTCGGTGGGCGGTGATCAGCAGGTGCCAGGTTCGAGCCCCTGCTCCGCGCTATGCGCGGAGGCGTCGCATGCGGGCCGTCAACGAGTCGGCATGAGCCGCGAATTCGACCAGCCGGAAACCGATCGGAATGAGGTCGGATTGGACCACCGCCAACGCTCGAGACGGGTCAGTTCGCGGCACAGCGACCACGAGCTCGTCAACGGCGTGCAGGTGCGGTCGCATCGCGGCGCCGTGCTCGTGACCGACTACGAGCACGCTGCGCACGCCGCCTTCGTAAGCGGCTGACAGCCACTGCGAGGGGTCAACGCCGATATCGGCATCGTCAGGTAGCGCGAAATGGGCGCTAGCGTGCCCTCCTGGGATGCCCTCGTAGAGAGTCTTGCCCGCGATGGCAAGGTCCGCGTTCGCGCAAAGGTCCAATAGGAGCCGTTCTTCGGCCGCCGGTTGATGCCCGCCATCCGCTGCAAACGCCCAGGTGACGTAAGGCCTACGGCGCACGGTTGCGGTCAACCACGGCTCAAGGACAGTCAAGGCTTCGTCACGCAAGACGTCAGTCTCGACCTCGACGCCTGCGGCGGCGAGCATCGAAGCGCCACCTTCACCGCGGGACGTCGGATCCATGACGGCGATGAACACCCGAGAGATGCCAGCATCGATCAACTCCTGACGACAAGCCGGAGTGACGCCGACGTGGTTGCAGGGTTCAAGCGTGACGACAGCCGTACCGCCACGCGCCGCACCTCCCGCCGCGTTGAGCGCATGTACTTCAGCGTGCGGCTCGCCCTTACGGCGATGAAATCCCGCGCCCACCACCGTTCCGTGCCGGTCGAGGATGACGCACCCGACGGGCGGGTTCGGGCTCGTGGTGCCCAGCCCAAGAGCTGAGAGCGTGATGGCCTGCCGCATCGCGGACAGTTCGAGGTCCGACGCCATCAGGCAGTCTCCACAAGGTCGTCGAGGAACGCACGGACGTCGGCCAGGTGACGCTGCCCGTCAACAGCGGAGCCGATCTGGCCGAGCTGGTGCAGGATCCGGCGTGAGCCTGCTTGCCGGGCGATCGGTAGCGCGATGTGGGCCGTGGCTGCAGCTTGCTCGGGTTGGCCCGCCGCTACATGGGCTGCGGCTTTGGTTAGAAGTGCTGCGGTGAAGTCCTGCCGGTGAAGCGACGGGATTGACGGCAGCGCGGCATCGAGAACCGCGATGGCCTCGTCCGGGCGGCGCCCGATCCGCAGGCAGGTACCTCGGTGGACCTCGATGTAGCCACTCGTGCAGTAGGAGGCGTGCTCGCCCTCAGGTTTACCTGGGCGGCGGTCCGCCGCCCACTCGTGAGCGCTATCCAGAAGCTGCATGGCCTTGCGGTGCTCGCCAACGGTCGCGAGCGCATGGGCATGCTGGACGCGAAGTGCCGCCCGCACGGGGCTGGGCACCTTCTTGTCCTGAAGCATTGAGGCTTCAGCCTCCGCCACGGCGCGGTGCGGCTTTCCGGCAATAAGCCAGTGCTGGCTGCTGCGGTACGTCGCCCAGGCCGTCATGGTCGGATCAACAATCCGCTCCGCCCAGATGAGCGCCTTCCGGGTCCACAGCTGCGCGGACGGCGCGTCGTTGAGGGAGTGGTTCAACCATGCCGCCGACTCGGCGTACTGGGCAGCGAGGCGTACGAGGCTGGGGCGAAACGGCGATGGCACCTCGTTGAGGAGCCGGTTGAGCAGCGTGAGCTGTGCTGTGACCCCGATCAACGCGTACTGCGGCCCGAACAGCTTGTCGTTCTGTACCAGCAGGTGCCACTGGGCTCGTAACTGATGGATCGTCTCATCCCAGCTTCCCGACATCGGTTGACCAGTACCGTGACTCGCGGTGCTGGTGACGTCGGTACGCCGCGGGCTGTAGAGGTCGAGTTCGCCGTCGCGGGCGGCACCGAGAACGTGGCGGAGGGCAGCACGACGCTCTTCGCTGGGCCAACGGTGTTCGCCGCGCTCGAGCTTGCCGATCCATCGCGAGTCAACGTAGTGGGCAGTGAGCACCCTGCCGGGGTAGAGCCGGTCAAGAGCGACGTTGACAGCGTCGGCCAGCTCACTGCGCGACATGGACTGACCTGCCCGCCGAGGGGAAGGTCGACGCCGCCGGGCGTCACTGAGCGCCGTGTTCGGGCTGATTACCGTATCCGGGTGGCGGGGCATTAGCGGTCCCGCGAGGTTGGCAGGTCAAGGTCGAGGCCTTCGTCCCCATCACCGCTGGGCTGGCGGTCTCGTACGACAGCGGTGTCAGGATGATGTGACACTGACTCCCCCTCCCACGTTCACCCGTAGCGGGCGCATCGTTGCTGTTGGCCAGCTACTCAAAACCATGTGGATTCGATGTCCAGGATGCCAACATCGGGCCCTTAGGGCCATGTTTCATCGGGAGCGAACCCACGCGCCGAAAGCCGAGTCGCACCGGTAGCAGCCAGCTGCAGCGCACCCTCGTCAGGATCAGCGGCAGAATGCGCCGGCGCGGAGCCCGCCAGTGAAGGCGCTCCACGTAGCCGGGCGGAATTCCAGTATCGGGCCGGTGACGTCCTTCGAGTCGCGTACGCCGATGGTGCCATCGACGGCGTTGGCGACCTCGACGCAGTTGCCGTCGTCGCTGCGGGTGGACTTACGCCACTTCGTGTATCGCGGGGTCATGCGGAGACTCCTTTGCTGGTTGACAGGCCCTGCGCCGCGACACGGAGCAGGTGAACGCTGATGTCGGGCGCAAGCGCGGCGGCCTTCAGCCGACTGTGCAGGCTCAGATAAGGCTGGACCTCGTCCGGCTCTGTGTAAATCAGATCACTCGTGAGCGTGTCGGCGGCGACGGCTACGGAGTCCGGCGTGTCGCGATAGCGGTAGATCGAGTACGCGGACCTGGGCGCGCTGTGGCCCTTGATAGAGGCACCGATGGGCAGCACGCGGACGGTCACGGTTGGGTGTGCAGCGCAGACGGCGACGATGTGCAGGAGCTGGTCGGCGACGATGTGCGGGTCGGCGGCGCCGCGTTGAATCGCGATTTCGTCGAGCACGACGTCGTAGCGCGGCCCATCGACCGCGAGCAGCCGTTTCTGCCGGTAAGCACGGGCGGCGACGGCTGCTGCGGGGTCGAAGGTCTCGGTGTGACGGGCCGGGTCACTCCGCAACCGGGCGTCCGCGAATGCTGTCGTCTGGAGCAGGCCGGGCACCAGCGCCAAGGCGTACTCGGTAATGGTCTTGGTGCCACTCTCGAGATCGGCGTAGGTGGCCTGCCGGGCGCCCATCCGCTCCGCATCGGCCATCCACCAGCCGTGCGCCCAGCCGTCGGTCGCGGCATCCATGATCGCGCTCCGCCGGCTGGCGCCGACGGCCAGGTAGTCACAGATCGCGCTGACCAGGTCGATGTCGGGGCCGAGGTGCCCGTTCTCCAGGGCACTGAGCTGTTGCCGCGGAAAACCGACGGCGCGCGCGAGTGGTTCGGCTGTCATGCCGTGCTCGTTACGCAGACGTCTGATCTCGCGGCCAAGCCATCGCCGTCGGACAAGCGGACTGGGTCTGGTCACCGGCAGCCTCCACGGCTTCGTCTCAAGCCGGTCGACCATGCAGCCGGCTCGGTGAGCCCAATGTAACCCCGATTAACGGCAGAAGGATCTTGGCAGCACCCCTGCTCAAGCATGAATCGCCAGCTCAGAGCACGGTCGGACCGGAGGTCGGCACACGAGGTCGGACCAGAGGTCGGCATTCCCAGGTGTACGGCATTCCGTGATCGTTGATTCGCAATCAGTTATCCGCCGGTCGGCCACAGCCCACTCGGCGGTTGCCCAATCGCCCGAGATCAACCGGGGCAGGCGCCTTTGAGGGTGCCACCCGGTCGAGCAGGGTGCAGGGCCCGTCACGTCCCCCCGTGCGAGGCGGTCCCTGCACCCGCCGGACAGGTGCGTGGCAGGTCCGGGGAGGGTCCGGCCGCGCACCACCAGTGAGGGGAGATGACGGTGGCGAAACGATTCAAGTGGTTCGTCCCGGCCCAGGACGGTGGGCAGTACCGGCCGTTCGGCATCGACTGCGAAGGCGCGGCGACGCTGTTCGGTCACCGCGGCGGATGGAACCGAACCGGCGTGGGTGGCCCGGATCAGCCATCAGCTCGTGAGCTCGCCGCTGAAAACCGCGCCTTCTGGGCCGATTCTGATCTGCCGCCCATCGATCAGCAGCTCGCTCTCGGCTCGCGCGTCGACGAGGAGGTCGCCTCGTGAGCGTCCCCCATGCTGTGCCCGCCATCGAGCCCGGGACGCTCTTGAGGCTCGGCCCCGACGATTGGTCTCTCGGGCGGGACCTGACCCCTGGCACGCACGTCGACGTTGTCGTCGCCTGGCTTCGCACCGACCTCGCGCACCTCAGCGACGAGTGGATGTGGGTGTGTGGCCATCGACCCCAGTGCGACTACCCGCAGGTTGATCTGCACCCGGCCTGTATGGAGCTACGTGTCAGCGTCGCCGCGCTACGGCGGATTGCGCAGACGCCGTGACCGGCACCGACGAAAGCGCCCGCCCGGTCGACCGTTTCGAGTCGGCCCGCCTGACGGCGCTCCAGCACGTGGATGAAGGCACCTGCTTCCACTGCAGGGACGGCGAATGCCCGCAGCACGCCTGGGCGATCGAGGAACTCACTCACCACGACGGCGGCCGACGCCTCCTCTGCCAACTCGGGCTCCTGCCCGCCGCCGATAACTCAGCTCTGAGAGGCGAGCCGCGGTGAACAGACCACCTGACGCAGCCGATGAGCAGGCCATGCCCGCCCACAATGAGCCGGCACCGCCGCGTCGGCCGGTAAGAGCCATCGGCACCGCTGCCGCACTCAGCCCTCGCATCGCCGACGAGTTCTTCTACATGGCGCACGACGACCAGACTGGCCGGCCCCGCCTCTTCGATACGGCACTGGCCTCGGGCCTCGCCGCCGCGCTGCTGGTCGAGCTGTACTACGAACACCGCATCGCGTTCGAGGACGGGAAGGTCGAAGTCCTACAGCGTTTCCAGCCAAAGGACTGGCTGCAACACCTCGTCCTCGACCGGTTGATCGCGCAGCCGCAGCACACCGACACCCGGACCTGGCTGGCGTTCCTAGCCACCACCGCATACGAGCAGGTCGCCACACGCATGTGGCAGGTCGGGCTCCTTCAGCAGCAGCAGACCGGCCTGCTCTGGCGGCAGCGCACCGTCTATGTGCCGACAGACATCAACACTGCCGCTTGGTCGTGGGCCCGACTGTCTCAGCAGGTGCGCAACTACCGCCAGCTCGACCACTTCGACATCGCACTGGCCGGCCTGACGCTGCACACCCAGCTGGACACAGCCCTGCTCGACGGCGCGCCAGACAGCGCACACGCGCACCTACGCCGACTGGTCAACCAGTCCTGGCTGCCGCTACGCGACCTCCTCGCCGACCTCAGCAGCGTCATCGGCGCCGGCGTTCTCAGCCACCGCACCTCCTGACGTGCGTTCACACACCACCCCTTAGACGAAAGAGAAGCCATGCCCCGCTCGAAACCTGACACGGTCACAGCTGTTCTGGCGCACGGCCGGCTCGGGATCCCCTCCGTGGTGTTCTTCGTGATCGCCGCAGCCGCGCCACTCACCGTCGTCGCCGGCGGAGCAACCACCGGGTACGCCGTTACCGGTGTGACAGGCATCCCCGTGTCGTACCTGGTCGTCGCCGCCGTGCTCGCCATGTTCGCGGTTGGTTACGTGGCGATGTCCCGGCGGATCGTCAACGCCGGCGCCTTCTATACCTACGTCACCTACGGACTCGGTCGCCCGGCCGGTGTCGCCGCAGCGATGGTCGCGCTACTGGCCTACAACGCCATGCAGATCGGCCTGTATGGCGGGTTCGGCGCGGTTCTCGCCCAGTTCCTGCAGAGCCGGTACGGCTGGGAGACCACCTGGTGGCTGTGCGCGCTGCTTGCCTGGGCCGTCGTCGCAGTGCTCGGTCTCCTGCGCATCGACCTGAACGGCAAGGTCCTGGCGGTCATGCTTGTCGCCGAGTGCGCCGTCGCCCTCGTCTTCGACGCGGTAATGCTCGGCCATCCCGCCAACGGGGCGGTCGCATTCGACACCCTCGCCCCGTCGCACATCTTCGCCGCCGGAATCGGCGCCGCACTGGTCACCGCGATCACGGGTTTCGTCGGCTTCGAGGGCACCGTCGTCTTCAGCGAGGAGACCAAGGACCCCCGACGGACCGTACCGCGTGCCACCTACATCGCCGTGGCGCTCACCGGCCTGCTCTATGGCCTGTCGGCGTGGGCCATGTCCGTGGCCACCGGCCCCGACAGGATCGTGGACGCTGCCCGCTCCGACGGGACCGATCTGATCTTCAACCTCGTCTCGCCGCACCTCGGCACAAGCGTCGTCACGATCGGCCGGATCCTCTTCATCACCAGTCTGTTCGCCGCGCTGCTGTCGTTTCACCACACCGTGGCCAGGTACGCGTTCGCCCTCGGGCGTGAGCGGGTGCTCCCCGCCGCGTTGGGTCGGACCAGCCGCCGCACCGGCGCGCCGAAGATCGGCTCGATCATCCAGAGCGTCGTCGCGCTGGTCGTACTCATCGGCTATGCGGCGGCGAACGCCGACCCGATCGTGCACCTGTTCTTCTGGGTCACCGTGACCGGTGGTCTCGGCGTCCTGGCCCTGATGACCGTGACCTCTGCCGCGGTGGTCAGCTTCTTCGCCCGCATCACGCACGGCGAGGGCCCATGGCGGGCCGTCGTCGCCCCGCTGATCGCCACGGTCGCGCTGACCGCGATCCTCGTCGTCACCCTGCAGGAGTTCGACACCCTCCTGGGTGTTCACCCGCACTCGCCGCTGCGCTGGCTGTTCCCGGCTGCGTACGCCATCGTCGCCCTTATCGGCGCGGCCTGGGCGCTGATCCTTCGCGCGGCCAGGCCGGACGTCTATAGCGCCATCGGCCTCGGCGCGGAAAGCGCCACCGCGTCCCTCCGCAGTCCCGCCATCGTCCGTCAACCGGCCTGACCCCTACCAGGAGCTTCAATGACCGACATCAGCACCGGCGTGACGGTGCGCCAGGCAACCCGAGGCGACGCGGAGGGCTTGATCTCAGTTCTCGCCGAGGCGTTCTTCGACGGGCCTGTCGCCGACTGGCTGGTCCCCGACCCCAACGACCGCCGGACCGTCTACCAGCGGTACTTCGAGCTGGCCCTGAACCACGGCCTCGACAACGGTCACGTCGACACCACGGCAGACCTGTCCGCCGTCGCAATCTGGTACCCGCGCACCGATCCCGAGCCGCAGAATGCACTGGAGTATTCAGCGGCGATGGAAGCGGCTACCGGGGTGTACGCGCCGAAGTTCACCCTTCTCGACACCATGTTCGAGGCGTTTCACCCGAGCGAGCCACACCACTACCTCGCCTACGTCGCCGTCAACCCCGAGCAGCAGAACCGCGGGATCGGCGCCGCGTTGCTGAGCCACCACCACCGCCAGCTCGACGCGCTCGGCATGCCCGCGTACCTGGAGGCAAGCAACCTCCGCAACCGCGAGCTGTACGTCAGACTCGGGTACCGGGCAGGACCGCCGATGATCCTTCCCACCACCGGGCCGACAATCTGGCGGATGTGGCGCGGGCAACCAAATACCCCCGGGCCGGTTGCCTTCCCCAAGAGCAGACCGCTGCCCCGCCGCCGACCTCTGCGACCTTCGCAATGACAACCCCTCCTCGAAGGGCAGCACCGGATTCCGGCCGTCCGGAACGCCCTGCAGATCAGCGAGCCCTACGCCGCCGACTGCGAAGAGTTCGCCGGCCACGAAGTGGCATCTTCGGCCGATCCTGACCGAGGCCGTGCAGGTCGGCACCGCCATCACCTACAAACTCGCGACGCTGCACCAGACCGGCTACCGGGTCGACATGGAATTCTGGGGTGGCGAGGCCGAGTCCTGCTGTCCGCCGAACCCGCCTCAGCCGGACCAGTAGCAGAGAAGAGGACCGATGCGTAGCGACTGGACCGCTCTGCCGAAGAGCATCACGGCAGGGATCACCGAACGGATCGGCGGAACTTTCGACGTCACCCCGGCTTCCAGTGGCAACCACGCCGAGATCGCCTCGACGGTCACCGGACCCGCCGGGCAGATCTTCGTCAAGGCGGCCTCCGGTGAGTTGAGCGTTCGGTCGCTGCGCTACGAACTGGCGGCAACCCGGGCCATCGACCGGCACCCGCCCGCGGTCTTGTGGCAGTTCGAATCCGAGGGCTGGCTGGTGGTGGGGACCGAGCATCTCGCCGGTCCCCACCCCAACCTGTCACCCGGCAGCACAGACCTCGATCTGCTCCTCGCCACACTGAAAGTACTTCAAGAGACGCCAGCGGCTGGCGAGATGTGGTTCACGCCCGCAGCCCGGCTCGGGTTCGCACACCCCGCCATGGACGGCGAGACACTTATCCACTCCGACCTCAACCCGACCAACTTGATCGTGACGCCACTCGGCCTACGGATCGTCGATTGGGCGTGGGCAACCAAGGCCGCCGGATGGGTCGAACTCGCCTTGCTCGTCCAGTGGCTGATCGGCAGCGGGCACAGCGTCGAACAGGCAGAAGAGTGGTTAGCGCAGCTTCCCGCATGGAATGCGACTGACCGTCAGGTCCTGGATCACTTCGCGTTACGGAACGCAACGAAGTGGGCGGCCAAGTCCGGGAAGAGCACCGAGCTCTGGGTACACGATCTTGCAATGTGGACCGACGATTGGGCCAATCATCGGGCCTACGGCCACCAGTCAACCCATGACCCATGATCCGGGGGCACCCTCTCGCCACAGCACCGGCAGCGGTCAGCCCCAACCACTCAACCAGCCAGCAGGCCCGCTCGGAACCGCACATCAGGTCACACAGCCGAGCGTTCCATGGCGGTCCGAACCACAACCAGCCGCGCTGCTCCCAATCTGCTCTCAATGTAAGCGGCACTCACGGCGAAGCCCGTTACCGACCACTCCGGTAACGGGCTTCTGACCTGCACAGACTAAGGGTGGGCGATGCTGGTATCGAACCAGCGACCTCTTCGGTGTGAAAGGAGTGCTCTTCAACGAGTTGGCCCGCCCCGGCGCGCGGCGCGGCGCGCCGTCATGCGCTTGCCCCCACGTCAACGGCCGCCGCCAACCAACCTGACAACTGCAGAGACGTAACGCCCCCACTGCCTCACGAGCGGCCGGTGCCTGACGGCACCGGCCGCTTCTTCATGCCCGCCGGAGCAACCGGCACCGACCAACCCGAAGGACATCTCCCATGACAACCCACCCATCTGCCACGGCCTCAGTGACCAGCGCTACGAGCGGCAGCGCCACGATCGCGCCCAAGCACGCGGCCGATGCTGCCATCGCCCTCCGATCCGCCCCCTCTCACAGCGAGCTGACGGAGGTCAAGGAGCGGACGGCGCAGGCCCACCGCAGCGTGCGCCAGCCGGGGCGACCGCCGGACGGAGGCGCATGACGCTGCCGCCCGACCACCATTCTGAACATCACCAACAGCCGGATTCGACCGCGCCGGCCGACGAGCGACTTGACCGGCCGAGCGAAGACGACCGTTCATGGACGGTCGAGACCATCGACAGCAGAACACCGCCCAGCGTCACCAGCGTGGTCGTACCCGGCCAGCCACCCGAGCTGAATCCCGGCGCCGCTGCCGCGCTGCTGAAGCTACTCAGACACGTGAACGAGCGCCGCACCGACAACTCGAACCAGGAGAACCGATGACCGCCCCTCAACCGAAACCCTTCGCCTTCTACGGCCGCGTGTCGACCGAGGACAACCAGGACCCTGAATCATCCCGAAGCTGGCAAATCACCCGAGCAACCACACTCATCCAGCCTCACGGTGGACGCATCGTCACCGAGTACTTCGACGTCGGCCAGAGCCGCTCCCTCCCCTGGCAACGCAGAGTCCAGGCCAGCCTCCTTCTCGCGGCGCTGCGCGATCCCCGGCGGGGGTTCTCCGACGTCGTCGTCGGCGAACCCCACCGCGCCTTCTACGGCAACCAGTTCGGTCTCACGGTGCCGCTGTTCGCTCACTACGGCGTCGAACTGTGGGTGCCCGAGATCGGCGGCCCGATCGACCCGGACAACGAGGCCCACGAACTGGTCATGTCCGTCTTCGGCGGCATGAGCAAGGGCGAACGCAACCGCATCAAGCTGCGCGTCCGCACTGCCATGGCCGCCCAGACCCTCCTCGAAGGCCGCTACCTCGGCGGTCGCCCGCCTTACGGCTACACACTCCGCGACCTCGGACCCCACCCCAACCCGGCCAAGGCAGCCGACGGCAAACACCTCAAGGGCCTCATTCCCGACGAGCAGACCGCCCCGGTCGTGCAGCGGATCTTCGCCGAGTTCCTCTCCGGTATCGGCCTGTTCGCCATCGCCGAGGGACTCACCGCCAATCACGTGCCCTGCCCGTCAGCACACGACCGCGCCCGCAACCGGCACCGTAGCGGCATCGCCTGGTCCAAGAGCGCCGTCCGCGTCATCCTCACCAACCCCCGCTACACCGGCCGGCAGGTCTGGAACAAACAACGCACCGACGAGGTACTGCTGGACGTCGACGACGTGGCCATGGGCCACACCGGCGTCATGCGCTGGAACCCCCGCGACAAGTGGGTGGTCTCCAAGGACATCACCCACGAACCACTCATCGACGACGCGACCTTCGAACAGGCCCAAGCCATCCTGCAGCGGCGGGGCCGGGGAACCGGCGGACAACACGTCCGGCAGCGCACCCGCAACCCGTACGTCTTCCGGGGCCTCATCTACTGCGCCGCCTGCGACCGACGCATGCAGGGCCAGTACAACCACGGCGACGCCTACTACCGCTGCCGCTTCCCGCAGGAGTACGCCCTCGCCAACCAGGTCCCCCACCCCCGCAACGTGTACCTGCGCGAGGACGCCCTCACCGACCCGCTCGACACCTGGCTGGCCTCCGCCTTCGCACCCCACCACATCGCGCAGACGATCACCGCGATGATCGACGCCCAACCCCTCAACCATCCGCCCACAACGGGCACCGCAGCCCAAGCGATCATCACCGAGTGCGACGCCAAGCTGGAGCGATACCGCGGCGCCCTCGACGCCGGCGCCGACCCGGCCGTGGTCACCGGCTGGATCGCCCAAACCCAGGCCGAACGCACCCGGGCAGAAGCCGAACTACGCGCCATCGCGGGTTCCACCCCGCGCCGGATGAGCCGAGCAGAGATCACCGCCCTGGTGACCGCGCTCGGCGACATCACCACCGTGCTCCGCAACGCCGACCCCGCCGACAAGGCCGAGGTCTACCGGCAACTCGGACTCCGGCTGAACTACCAACCGGAAACGCAAACGGTGCGCGCTGAAGTTAATCTCAGCGCGCACCGTGGGGCAATGGTTTGTGTCCGAGGGGGGAGTTGAACACATATTTAGAGCATCCACGCTTAGTGTGGGTGTTCATGCAATCAACTTACCAGCTCACGAGGCTGAGACAAAGCATCCCGCCCCAGCTCCTCGATAGGGCGGCTTTGACAGTGCTGTGAACTCTCCGCAAGGAGTTGAACCGCACTACTGGCTCGATGAACTGTAATCCATTCCCGTCGCCACAAGACCTTCGCCCGAGGCGAACCCGGTGGGCGTGCAAGCCTGCAGATGACCCTGGGACGACAGTGGCGCCTCGCGCCCTGACCAGTGCGATCCGACGGTCGCAACCTCGCTGGCAGCCCCCTAGTCATGCTGTCCCGGAAGTCAACCGGAAGTCGCTGGGCGTCATTGGTTCCTTCTCCAGCAGGCCAGCGATTTTCCGTCCGTCTGGTGAGGTGTGGTAGTCGCTGGGCGCGCCAAGGATCTTGTAACCCGCGTGGGCGGCAAGTGTCTGTCCTGGCCACGGTCGGCCTGCTCGGAGTGTGTTGTTTGACCACGCTGACTATTCAGCAGGGCATCAGTGATTGCGGAGTACCGGATGTACTCCTGCTCAAGCCGCAACGAAGGCGCGAAGACATCATCGAGGAGGTCACCGAGGAGCGACCGTTCTTCTGCGGTGAGCTCTGAGAGCGCGCGGCGAGTCGGACTGGGCTCGGATCCCCAGTGTCCACGGTGGGCCAGCAACGTCTTTCGGTCCATGAGTATCGAATGTGCATGGGGAAAGATTTGCCGGATACGATTAAGGATCGCAAAGCCGTGTGTGTCGATATCGCCCCAGTAGACGATATTTCGTTCGTGAAGCCACGTTAACGGCTCGAGTTTCGCTACCGCGTAGCCGCTTCCGTGGATTACGGCCGCGTCTTCGATGGCGGGGAAGGCAAGGAAGGTGGTCTCGTTCTCGACGACGTAGATGGTCGATACGGGCGATGGCGTCGCGGCCAACTCGTCGGCGCGCACAGTGATGTCGGCGAACGGCGCGGAGCGTCGGCGTTCGTCGAGGAAGCGGATCCGAACCAGCACCGGCTTGGGTCGCAGTCCGTAACGTTCGGCGAACGCAGACGGCGGATAATCGATCTTGACCCGCTCGGCGGGTAGGTGCCGATCCATGATTTCGGCAAGGATGCCGCGGCGTGTCTCGATGAACTTCGTGTCGACGCCGGGGACGTCCACCTGCCGCAGATAGGTGGCGGGGTTGCCGTGCCGACCGATCCAGGTGGCCGTGTCGAGGAGGCGAGTCCAATCTTGGTGATGGTGAAGGACCTTCATTGGGTGCTCCATGGCCCACTGAGCGACCGCCGGTGAGGCAGAGTGGGTCAGGTCGAGCAGGACTTGGTAGCGGTCGACTAGCTGGCGAACGCCTAGCGTTCGCCAGAGGGCGTCGGGGGTGTCAATCCACGCCTTGTGCGGTAGTTGGTTGGTGCCGACCAGTCGACCGCCGACGCGTCGATATTCGACCCGTACGGTACTGCCATCGGTCTGCCGCCAGCGGGACGCCCACTGTTGGACGTCGCCGAACTGGTTGGCGATCGCCGTGATGTTCGGCCCTTTGAGTGCAAAGCTGACCGGCGTCGGCGGGGTGCCTTGGGCGACGTGACGGAGAAAGTCGCCGCGGTCCCAGCGTCGTCTGAGGCTGGCGATGACGTCCTCGAAGGTGCTCCAACCGGTGGAGTCGCTCCTCGCGGGCATAGCTAGACCTCCGCCAAGGCGTCTGTGTGGGCTTGCCGCCGGTGTTGGTATTCCTCGATGCTGAGTGTCTGTAGTCGGGAGAAGTTGCCGCTGGGGTTGTCCACGAAGCCGACGGCGGATACGTGTGGCTCGATGACGTGGATCTTCTGCAGGGGCGTGACGATCAGCAGTTGCAGGTCGAGGCGCTGAAACAGGGCGAGGGCGAAGCGGGTGGAGTCGTCAGAGCCGCGGCCGAAGGCTTCGTCGATGACGACGAAACGGAAGGTGCCGGTGGTGTCGGCGTCGAGGCGGAACTGGTAGGCCAGGGATGCTGCCAGGATGGTGTAGGCGAGTTTTTCCTTCTGCCCGCCGGACTTGCCGCCGGAGTCGGCATAGGTTTCGTACTCGGCGTTGCCGTCTCTCCAGCGTTCGGTGGCGGTGAAGGTAAACCAGTTGCGGACGTCGGTGACGCGCCTGGTCCAGGCGCGGTCGGGTTCCGTTTGGCCCTCGCGGCCTCTGAACCGTTCGATGAGGGCCTTGACCTGGAGGAACTTGCGCTCGGAGTACTGCTCTGAGTCGTCGTTGCCGAGGGCGTCGTCGGTGCATGCCCGCAGCTCGGTGCGGAACTCGCGGATTTCGACGTTGGGGGTGGGGTTTCCGTCGAGCCGGATGTATCGACCTGGGTTGTAGTCGATGCCGACGAGGGACTCGTTGATGGTCGCGATGCGTTCTTTGATGAGCGCAGCCTGCTGACGTAGCTGGGAGTGGAAGGTGGCGATGTCGCGGATGGCGTTGGTGTTGAGGTAGGTCTTGAATTCGTCCTCGAAGCGGGGCAGGTCATCGTGGACGAGGCGCTGATGCATGGCCCGGTACTCAGCATGGGCGGCGAGCGAGGCGTCCATCTCGGCGCAGTCGACGGGATACCTGCTGCGGAAGGCCGCCATCAGGCCGACGGCCTTGTTGCTCTCCTGATTCTGCTTTTTCATGGTGTCCTCGCGTTGACGGTTCAGCGTCGTCGTGAGGCTGTCGCGGAGGCGGTACCAGCCGTCCGGGGTGGCCGGCGGGGCGGGGATGAGAGCCATCAGTTGGGGGAAGTGAGCGGTCGCTGCGTCATGGCTGGGATCGCGAAGGAAGTCGTCGGCCTCGGTGCGCCGTTGCGTGGCTGCGGCTGACTCGGTTTCCGCTACCGTGATTGCTCTATGGTGTTCGTCGCGGCGGGCTTTCGCGTCGGTAATGAGACCGCTGAGGCGTTCGAGTTCGGCGGTGAGCTCCGCGATTCCCTGGGCGCCTGCCTCGATGCGTTGTTTCTCCTCACGTAGAAGCCCGGCTTGGCGGGAGGCTGCTTCCCAGTCGAGGTCGGTGAAGTCACTGAACATGGTGATTTTGTGCAGGTCCGCCAGCCGCAGGCTCAGCTTCTTGAGGGTGTCGCCATGCTTGCGCTCGGTGGCGCGTGCTGCTCGCAGGAGGGCGTCGATACGTGTTGCCTCGGCGATGAGCGCCTCGATCTTGGACTCGCTGGACCAACCAAGGACGTACTGGCTGCGGTCGTCGATGCGCCTGCGGTCGTCCTTCTCGTGTCGCCCGGATGGGTCCTTGAGCTGCCCGGTACGGGTGATCGCCTTGGGTTCGTGCCGGAAGTCCGCCATCGAGGTGACGCATCGATGCGACGCGCGGTGCCGCAGCTCCCGCTTGAGCCAGGCGCTGAGCGGGCTGTCTTGCAGGTCGAGCGTGTCACAAAGCAGGAGAGCATCGTCGGCTGTTGGCTTGTCAGCCGGCCGGAGCACGGCGAGCGGCACGCGGTAGTAAACGAGCCGCCCGCCCAGGTGGTGACCGTCAACCCAGTCGGCGACCGCTCGGTAGTGCTCTTCGGGGACGAGCAGCGAGAGCGCGAAGCCTCTCAGCACGCGCTCTGCGGCGCCCTCCCACTCCGCGTGCTCGGCACGCACCTGAATCAGTTCACCCACGTAGGGCAGCTCGCCTTCGGGCAGTTCGATTGCGGCGCACAGTCGCTGCCGGAGGGCCAGGTTGTGCCGGGGGATGTTGCTCGGCCGGCCATTGAGGCTGCGCAGCTCATCGTTGACCTCTGCGGCCTCCTTTTCGAGGTCTCGAACAGCGACACCTGCGTCGGTGGCGGCGGTGTGCAGGTCGGTGACCTCGCTGTCGTGCTGCTGAATCTCTTGCGTCACGGCCGCCTGTCGGGCAGCGAACGTGGAGGCGTCAGCGATTCGCGCTAGCTTGGCGGCGTCGAGTAGCGCGTTAAGGCTGCTCAGGCGGTTGCGCCGCAGGTCGAGGGTGCTTTCCATGTCGGTGATGTGGCGTTCGAGTTCGCCGAGGCGGCCGCCGCCGAGGCCTTCCCGGGCGAGGTCGGCGCGGCGGTACGCGTCCTCCATGCCTTTGATGTCGTGATCGACCTGGCGAACGAGCTCTTGGTTGCGTTTTCTGCCGTCGGCCAGGGCTGCGATCTGCTCGTCCAGGAGATCAGCGCTACGGCGTGCGGTCAGGTGTGGCAGCGCGGCGCGTTGGGCATCGACTGTTTCCAGGGTTCGCCCGAGTCGTTCGTGTGTGTCGCAGGCGTCGATGATCGGGGTGAGTCCGGCGATCTGCTCTCGCGCCCGGAGAACGGCGTCATGGGCGCGGTTGAGGTCGTCGAAGTGGCTGATGAGTTGACGGATCACCGCTGCGGAGTCGAAGGGCTCGAGCATGTGGCTGCGGACGAAGTCGTTGAGGTTCCCGACCGCTTTCATCGACACAGTCTGGTGGAACAGGTCCATCGCCTGCTCTGAGGCGATGCCGAGGCGGCGACGGAAGTCCTGACCGTATTCGGGGAAGTGGTCGGCGATTTTCGCTCCGTGCTGGCGTAGCCGTCGACGCAGTTGGCTGATCTCGGTGCCGAAGTTGAGGAAGTCGTCGGCGATCGTCAGTGCGGTGCCGGCGGTGACGTAAAAGCGTTCCGGTTGGCCGGTGTTCCCATCGTGCAGCCAGAACACCTGTGCGAGGGTGACCGTCGTGCCCAAGCTCTCGTCGGTGAAGACCCCGAGGATCACGGAGAAGCAGCTACCTGCGCGCAAGCCGACCGGCCGGGATGTGCCGGTCGCGTCATTGCTTTCTGACTTGTAGTACCCGAGCACGTAGGAGCGCAGTGATCGTTCGCGGGTCTCGGCTCCGGCCGCCTTGTTGTAGGAGATCTTGTTGGCCGGTAGCAGGAGGGTGGTCACCGCGTCGACGAGGGTTGATTTCCCGGAGCCGATGTCGCCGGTGAGAAGGCTGTCGGCTCCGTCGACGTGGAATGTCCAGATCCTCTGGTCGAAGGTGCCCCAGTTGCGGACTTCGAGACGGTGCAGACGGTAGCCATGTTGTGTCATGCGGCGCCTTCCGCGTCTGGGGAAAGTTCGGCGGCGTACTCGGCGAGCCGGGCGTCGAAGTCCGCGAGCCACTGGGCGTCGACGAACGCCTTGACGATCCGGCGGACCTCGAAGCTGGGCTCCTTGTCCTTTGTCCGGCGTAGGAAGCCCAACTCGATGACCTTTATCAGATGCGCATCGATCTGGTCCACCAGGCGGGCGTCGTCGGCACCCGAGGGCATGAACACGGTGAGCATGTCGATGATCTGGCGGCGAGAGAGAACGAGTCGAGGGTCGGACCCGCTGGCGTCTGCCTCGGCAAGTTTGCGGCGCAGCAATGCCAGCAGGAGACTGACGTGAAACGACAGGGACCGACGAGGCACCAGCCGCGGCACGGGCGGAAGGTCCGGGTCCTCAGGTCGGGACTTCAGATAGGCGTAGCCCTCCGACTCGTCAACGACGACGACCAGGCCGAGCACGGCGACGTGATCGCGGACGTGCGGCTGCAGGACTGACAGGTGGTGCCACGCCGCCGTGTGGGTATCGCGGTAGACCACGCCCTTCATCAGCTGGGTCACTGCCACCGACAGCGATGGCTCGTCCTGCGAATCGGTTGGAGTCACCGGTCGCTGTCCTCCCTGTCGCCGACGAACGTCACGGTCGGGGCGGTCGCCGTGCGACGTCCGCCTGCGGCATCGGTCCAGGTGATCGATTCGCGACGCGCCTCGTCGAATGTCACCGTGAACGAGCCGTCGTCCAACGACAGGTAGGCGACAAGCTCAGCTAGGCCCTCTTTCAACGGATGACGGCTCATCACGTCTCGCAGGGGCACCTGAGACTGCTCGCGCAGCAGGTCATGCACGGCGGCTATCAGGCGGGCGGGGTCGACATAGACCTGTTCGAACAGCGCGGACAGGTCGACCTGCCCGGTCGGTTCCTCGGCGGTGACGCTGTCGACAGCATGCCCAGCGCGGGGCCGATACAGCGGCCGTTCCATCGGCAACACGACATCGACCTTCGTGTCGTCAATCGACGTCTTCACCGCCGACGTGTCGCCGTCGCGCAGGATCAGCGCGTGCGCTTCGATACTGCGCAGGACATCTATGACCCTGCGATTTTCCAACCACGCTTGGTCGTCGAGGAACCGGCGGAGCTGTTCCGAGAGCAGCCGGACCGTCGATTGGGTTCGGCCGGCCGCGTTCAACCAGTCGTGCTGCACGCGGATGATGCGGTGATCGACCTGTCCGACGGCGTCCAGGGTCTGCACGCGTTCCAGCAGGTCGGTGAACTCCTCCTGTCGTCGCATCGACAGGAGGAAGTCGTAGAACGCGTCGAAGCTGCGGCCCTGGTCTGACCCGGAGATCGCGTGGCGGCCACCGACAATCTCATCGAGCAATTCGCCCTTCGACCCCTGCCAGGCCGCGATCCGCTCACGTACCCGACGGTCCAGGGCGCGAAAGTTTTCCTCTACCTCCCGCAGATCCGCGAGCAGGCTGCGCGCTGTCGCCACGAACTGTTGATACCGGTCGCGTTGGGCAGCATCGTCGAGGACCGTGAAGTCGCCCACGCGAACCCGAGCGATCTCCGCGTCGATCTCACCGCGGCGTCGTTGTAACTCCTCGAGGCGTGCGTCGGGGTCGGTCTCGGCACCAAAGGCCATCTGCCGGAGCAGATCAACCGCGATGTTGAGCCGTGACTCCGTACCAACGAACTCGCGCGCCTGCAGAGTCCGCACCCATGCCAGAGCGCGTTCGACGGCAGGGGTCGCGTCGAAGTGCACCTCGTCGGAGTCCGGCGGGTAGTACCGGCGTAGCCAGCCAGCGTCCGCCCAGTCACCGAGGTAGGCGCGGGCGTTCTTCGGAAACGTTGCCTCGCCGTACTGTTCGTTGAGCGCGAACAGGGTGTCATCGAGCCGTTCGGCCAGCTGGTCCCCCGAAATTGACCGGATGTTGTCGTCGACGAACACCTGTCCCAGGAACCGCAGCACCAGTGGGGCGTGGTCGGCGCGAAGCAGCCGCCAGGCCTGGTCCTGCCTGCGCAGCCAGTCAATCTCGTCGTACTCCACCGGCGCCTTCCCTCTCGGGCTCGCGTAGCGGCGGTAGGTTAACCGCACCCTGCGACGAAACCAATACCTGTGGTGATCAACCGACAGAGTTTCGGCTATCGCGGTGACAGCGCAGCGCGGGCTGCCTCACCGGAGCTTGCTGAGCGGCGTCCCGTCGCGCTCGCGGCGCCAGGCTGTCCAGCCGTTGGCCGCTCCAGCCGCACAGGCACTGGCAGCGTCTGATGGTGACTGATAGCGGCGGCCAGCGATCTCCAGCTCTCCCGATGCCAGGACAACAGCGATGAAGGTCTTACCAAGGCGAGGTCGATGCCAGTAAAGGCGCTCCCCCACCTGAAGATCTCCGCGGGCCATGAGAGGGGCAAGCGGACCTTTCGGCGGACCGACCGGCTGCGCCGGCGCGCTCGGCTGATCGGCGACGTCGACGACGACTCGCACTCGTAGGGGTTCCTTGCGACGCAGCCCGTCAATGACGAGTTCGTCGTCAATCACCAACGTGATCTCCACAGCCACCACTCTCCGCCTCGACTCTTCTGAGATCTTAGAGTTCTTCAGACTTCAGCGATTGTCAAGTACGGATGCGGCAATGAGCCCAACGACGACGAGCACGACGACAGCGAGTCATCGCCATGTCTCGCGCGTCATCACGAGGCGCGACCAGAAGACCCGCCGGTCCCGTGCAAGACTGTCCACGTGGCGAGCGTCCTTGAGCGTGAAGTCTTCTCCGAGGCCGAGGCGGCACGGCTGCTGCGCGTCGCCCAGTCGACGCTGCACTACTGGCTTGAGGGCGACGAACGGCGAGGCAAGAGCTACAAGCCGATCCTGCGCACCGAACCGCGCGGCGGCCGCTCCGTGACGTGGGCCGAGTTCGTCGAGGCTGGCCTACTGCGTGAGTACCGCCGAACCCACCGAGTGCCAATGGTGGAGCTGCGGGCCTTCATTGACCTGCTCCGAGAGCGGTTCGACGTCCCCTACCCCCTGGCCGACCGCCGCCCCTACGTCGCCGGCCGTAAACTGGTCCTCGAAGCACAGACGGCCGCTGGCCTCGACCCGGACTACTGCCTAGTGGCTGTCGTCGGTGGCCAACTGCTGCTCACACCACCCTCGGCCGCCTTTTGGGAACGCGTGACGTGGGACGGCGACCTTGCCGCAGGCTGGCGTCCAGACCCCAACCCCCAGTCCCCCGTGCGCATCCTGCCGGACGTCCGCTTCGGCCGGCCGTCGATCAAGGGCATCAGTACCGAAACGATCTGGGAGCAGGACGAAGTCGGGCTCAACGTCGATGAGATAGCCGAGACCTACCAACTCGACATCGCCGACGTTCGATGGGCGCTGGCATACGAGAACTCCCAGCGAGCGGCGTGAGCCGGATCAAACCCGCCGAGGTTCGCTACTACCTCGACGCTGACCTCCTCGGTCTCGCACGGGTTCTCGCAGGACTTCGCCCCGACATCACCTACCCCGGCGACCCCGGGGCAGTGATCCACAAGCGGCACCGGCCGCCATGCCCGATCGCCAGCCCCTCGGTGAAGGACACCGTGTGGATCCCGGAGGTAGCCCGTCAGGGCTGGTTGATCATCACCCGCGACCGCCACATACAAGAACACCGGCTGGAAATCGCCGCAGTGCGTGACCATGCGGCAAAGATGATCGCGCTCACCGGCGAGGACGCGTCCAGCGTGTTCGCGCAGCTCGAGGTGGTCATGAGTCGTTGGCGCGACATCGAGCGCTGCGCGGCGGAACCGGCACCCTTCATCTACGGCGTCACCCGCACTGGCATGCGCAAGATCTCGCTTTTCTAGCACCGCCCGTCATCCGGCATCCAACACCTGCAACTGGCAGACGGATCTCCCCGCTGTCGGACTCACCGAAGCCGGGCCTGGCCCGGGATACCTGCGCACCAGCTTCCCGCTGCATACGATTGTCTGAGGGGTCGCTGTGCCGGGCCCTGTCATCGCAGCTCAGCCCTACCAGCGCAACTTGCGCAGGCGCGTTCGGTCAAGCGGGCGGATCCGAAGTGCCGTCAGTTCGCCACGCAGTGTCGGACGGACAACCTCAAGCCACTCCACACCGTCGTAGTCGGCAAGGCATCGGGGCACCGAAGACAGGTACCGCAGCCCGAAGCCAGCGAAGTACGGTGTCACCTCGCCTCGGACGTCCTGCCCATGCAGGTGAATAGATCCTGAGTCCACCCCCTGCTGCTCGTAGTGGGCGAGCACGGCTTGCCCCGCTCTGAACGACACACCGCCGGGCTGCCATCTCTCCCGCAGGTACGACGCACTTTCAGCGCTATCCACGACGCGGTCCTCAAGAGCCACACGTTCCAGTTCGATCGCACGCATGGCTACCGCTTCAAGAAGCTGCTCACGCACCGGTCGCGGCAACCACCGGTCAAGCCCCTCAAACAAGGGGCTCATCGCGTCCCGTGGGGCACGGGCCGCCGTCGGATCTACCGCGATGCCACGCAGCCTCTCCAGAGCGACGCTCAGGTCGTCACCCCGGCGCCACAACAGCGTCAAGTCGAAATCCGCCCGCGCCCGCATGTTGTAGACCACCTGACATCCTCGTGTCCGGCCGACCAGCGTCCGGCGCAAGTCTCCGTGTGGATCCCGGCCAGCACTGAGCGCCTGCGCCCTCTCACCCGCAAACTGCCAATCAGTCCCATCGAACTCGATATCCAGATCAACGTCAGCAGGCTCCGGAGCCCCCCGTGCGAACGAACCAAACACGTACACCTCGATCACCAACCGAAGCGGCCATTCGTCCTGCAGCTGGTCAAGACGCTCGAGGAATTGCTCGACAAGCAGCGACGCCCGCTGTCTCTTCATGCCGCTGATAGTCACATCGCTGATCCCGAACGTCGAGCTGCTCCATGCACGCAGATCAACGAGCCCTACTCGCGCGCTGCTCACCGCGGGCCGCAGCATCACAGTGATTGCCAAGATGGTCAGCGGTCCGGTCTCCTATGTGCCGGGCGGCTCCTCCTTCAGCCACTGTCGCCGCCCCGCCGGGTTCTCGCCGCGATCCTGCCGCAAGGAACACGCCTAACGGTGTTCCTCACCGACGGCGACCGCACATGGCTCCATAAGCTGTACGTCGGAACAGGAGAAGGGATCCGGCGATGAGCATCGACATCACCTGGGGACGCGGCGACGGCGCCGCGTCGGTCAGCACCGTCGCCGAACTCGACGTCACACTGGACACGATCAGTCGCGCCCACAGCGCACAGCTGCCCTACTGCGTCACTCTCGTCGCTCCCGGCGGCGGCGAGTTTCCCGTCATGCTCGACATCTGCGTCGGGCACCCCGATCGGTCGTTCGTCTATCACGTCACTGCCGACGGCAGTAGCGCGTGGGGGTACCAGCCAGACCTCGAACCCGGGCCCGCGTTCACCTTCGACTACGCCGGCACGCCCACCGACGCCTGGCCTGAACGCACCCGCGTCACCAACGCGACCGCCCGGCAAGCGGCACGACAGTTCCTGACCGGCGGCGGGCAACGAACCGCCGCGCTGGCCTGGGAAGCCGACGAATAGCTGCGAGTGTGAATGGCTCACAGGGCAGGCGCGGCGACCACGGTAGGGCGTCAGTCGCGGGGCCGCGCCGCGTGCGGTGCACCCTGGAGCCGCCGACATCCCGGGAGCACCGCACGCGGCCCCCATCCCTTACTCGATGGTGGGTGAGACGGCGCCGCTCGCCTGCGACCACCGGTCGGCGTGATCTGCCAGACGGGCCAGCGGATGGGGTTGGCCGGTCATAGCCGACAGTGCGTTGGCCACGTCGTGCAGATCAGCCTTGACGTAGGTGGTGGTGGAAGATCCGGGGCTGTCGGTGTGACCGGCGTAGGCGCGGGCGATGCCGTAGCCGAAGTGCCGTTCCACCCAGGTAAGCGTGGTGTGGCGCAGCCAGTGGGTGGATACGCCGTGCACAGCGACCCACGGCAGGCGCTCACCGAGGCGTTTCCACAGGTGGTCGTAGCGGCGGCTCGCAATCGGTTGGCCCGCACGGTTGCGCAGCAGTGGGTCGGCGAGCAGGACCGCGCCGCGGGCGCGGGTGTGCTCGTGCAGGTGCTCGGCGAGGTCGAGGGTGATCGGTTGCCACCGTATAGTGGCGCCTTTCTCGCTGAGGCGGACGAGTCCGTTGGTGGTGTCCAGGTCGACCAGGCGCAACGCGAGGGCTCCGCCGCGGCGGCAGGCGGTTTCGGTGTGCAGGCGCAGGAGCAGTGCATCGAGGATGACATCGTTGCCGCTGGTACGAGCCTCGATATTGATTTCATCCAGCTCGTGTGGGGTCAAGGCGCGGCGCGTGCTGGGCAGGCGGCGGGGTTTCGCGACCCGGTGGGCGGGGCTGGCGGAGGCGTCGATCAGACCGTCGGCGATGGCCCGGGTGTAGAAAGCGCGCGCGGCGGCGACGACATGCTCGCCAGCATGCCGGCCGCTGCGGCTGTTGCGCCGCGACACCGCGCTGGACATCATCACCTGCTTCAATGCCTCGATATCGCTGGCGGCAATGCTGTCCAACGGTCGGTCGGGCCAGGCGGCGGCCATTCGCTCCCAGTAGGTGCCGTACGTGCGGCGCGCTCCAGGCCCGGCTGCAGCGAGAACGCGCGGCAGGTACTCCACAACCGTGGGTAGGGCGGCCCGAGCGCAAGGGTGGGCTTGGAGGTCGGCCACGGTGACGCCCAGGTGAGCCAAGACCTGGTATGCGGCGGCGACAGTCGAAGGGTTAGCGGTCACTGTCACCTCCTGCCAACTGGCGGTGCAGATCGGTGAGGAGGCGGGCGACGGTGCCGACGGGATGAACGACGAGCAGGTCATGCGTGATGAAGGCGGCCAGGAGCACAGGCTGGCCGGGCTCGATCCGGCACATCTGCCGGGCGCTCGCCGGCAAGGGCAGTTCGCCTCGGCTGCCCACCTGGTACCGGTCGTCCTGCGCGGAGGTGATGACGACCATGCCTAGGCGCAGCTGGATGTCGAGGCGATGTCCCGGCGACCAGCCGATCGAGTGCAGGAGGTGCTGCGCGGTCACCCGGCCACAGCGAGTTGGGAGAGCCATCCACAGAAGCAGCCCCGAGGCGTCGATGATTGCCGGCGGGCAAACGCGGGCGGGTAACGCTGGCAGCGGCATCGGGCGTGGGCTCGGCCGCGCGGGCAACGTAGCAGGGATGAGCGGACGAACGAGTTGCTCAAGGGCGTGGGTAGGTCGTGTCATGACGACACAACGTCGCGACTGCCGACACACCTACGGCCTGCACGTAGGGGCTTGGATCGGCGATTGGCGCCTGCGACGATGAGTTGGTGTTGCTCTACGTCAATGCCACCGCCGCTTACCGCAACGACGAAAGGTGGGGCTTTCACCTGGCTAACGAGATGGCCCGACGGCTCCGGGTCTCCTTCAGCGCTGACGAAGTGACGCGAATGCTGGAGCGAGCCGCGCTGTTTGCTCCTCCTGAGGGACCGCACTTCGTGTACGAGGACAATGTGTGGCTCTTCGCGGGACGACGAGGGCGAGGTCCCCTGCATGTCGCCTTGGACACGAATCTGTTGATCGATTACTTCACGTATGGGCATCGGCTCTGGACGGGCGACAGCGTCGTTGGTCTTGTGTCCGGCGAGGATTACGCGACAGACCTGGAATCGCTGCAACTTATTCTTGCCCTGTGGGCGGTCCGAGACATCCGCTTCATCATGCTCGCGGCGTCCGTCGACGATGCGAAGAAGACCCTGTCCCAGGAGCGTCGTGTGCACCGGCTGCTTGCCTTCGAGGAGTTCACCGCCGCGCTACGTCTTCTGGGATGGGGGGAACCGGAGGAGCGCCCCTCCCGCGAAGGGCTGCTGATCCTGCCCGAGCGAGAGATGACGCGAGCCTTGACGGCTGTTCCAGCCGGAACGACCGCCAGCTGGTGCACGACGCGCTCCAGGTCGGTGCGAACGTGTTCTTGACGCGCGACGTCGGGATCCTCAAAGCCACGAACGCGTTGCGGCCGTTTGGTCTGCTCATCGCGACGCCCGCTGACCTGTTCGAGGAGCTGTTCGCCTGCGGGGCTTTCCATTGCTTCCTCGGTCCGCGATACCTGTACTGGCCGGCACCCGACCAGCAAAGGATCGGACATCTCATCCACGCCCTCGATCCCGACAAACGACCGTAGCGCGACCGCATCAGCGTCGACAGCCTCTCCAGGGGCCTGCTGCTGTTTGGCAGGATGCCTCGGTTACCGGTACGTCGGTCCGATACACCTTCTGACGTCAGGGGTCGCTGTCATCCCTGAAGGGCTATACGGACCGAACGTCATCATGGCCGGGACGTCGCAGCTTCTCCTCGCCGTGGTCAGTGGAGGCAAGGCCGTTCACCTCGTACGCCGCAACAACCCGGCCGAAGCAGGCCGCGGCGCCCTGTCCGACGCGCACTTTTATCAGGCGGACGGCGACCGGGACCTGGTCGAGCGACGATACGACCTCGCTGCGCTTGAGGAACCGGGCTGGGAGCAGACGACGATGTGTGGTCGGGCCTGGTTGGTGATGGCCGGCGGTGATGATGGACCCGTCGGCCGGTCCCGGAAGCCGGCGTTTGCGCCAACGTGTCGACGATGTCTGGCGTTGATGGACCGTCTGTTCCCGGCTCCTGCGGTCGATGAACGGGTGCCGGTCGTGGCGCAATTGGTCGTAGACCTGTTGCGGCAGCACGGGTATGCCGAGGTGCGAAGGGTGCCTGGCGACCAACTTTCCGGACTGCGCAAAGCCATTCAATTAATGATCAAGCAGCAGCTAGGCCAGCCGTGTCGGACGTTCGTACACGACGACGTGCTGATGGTGGTACGCGAGTCACTCGGCGACCGCGAAGCCGAACAGCAGGCTGCCGTCGAAGCAGTCGAAGCAGTGCTGCCGGGGCGAGAACAACTGCCCGCAGCCCGGCCAGGACCGGAATGGGCTGTCTCGTGGAGCGCCTGGAAGCGAGGGTGACGTACCCGTTGCACATCTCCCCTCCCCCTTGTGCCTATGCCCGATTCGCCCGTGCCCCTCATCGTGAGCATCGAGACGCGAAGGATGCTGCCCAATATTGACGTTCAGGTCCTCAGCTCTTATGGGTCAGGCGAGCCGCGCCTAGATCCGTAACGTCGTCCCCGCCGGCGACGCACCGCCAATTTCGCCTCCTCGGCAGAGCAATGGTCACTAGCGCCGCGGCCATAATGGACAGGGTGTTCGATGAGCCGCGTATGACTCGATAGCGTGGAATCAGCCCGGCGGAACCGCCGGTGAATTGGTTCTTGGAGTGCACCCGGCCCCAGGCCGCGCAGGGGCGGCGCATCATCAACGAGATATACTCGCGGTTCCCCGACCGAAATGGGCGGCTGCACGCCGAGCTGCGGGCGCCGGACGACACGCGGCTGTACCACGTCGCATCTTCGACCCGGAAAGTCCTCGCCGATGTGCTCACCCCCATTGGCGGAACCGAGATAGATTTGGCGGTCATGGCTTAGATTTTTACTTGCGACGGTTGATGTAGAGAACTCTACCGCTCGCCAGGACCGCGCCACCAGAAAGCAGATTCGCCGTGACGGCGGTTCCGACACCGTGGTCGTCCCAGTTGTCGGTTACGGTCGCGGCTATCACGATGGCTTCGAGAAGCCCGGCGAGGATCCCGAGGGCCCACAGTAGGCCGCGTCCGATTGCCGCCCAAGCGCTGTTCTTGGCTGTTGATGCGCGAAGGGCGCGTGGCGGGATACCGATGGCTGTTTCGATGGCATCTCGCATCTGCTGCATTTCGGCGTTGGCGGATCTGGCAAAGGAGACTGAGGCACCGTCCTCCATGGGAGGTCGTCCCGCGCCAGGTCCGAATCGGCTGATCGGTGCTGGCTGGACGCCTTTCTGGATCACTTGTAGGTAGCCATAGTGCAGGGAGGTTGCCGGCTTGAACGAGACCCCGGCGACATCGCTGACGTGTAGGCGGCGCTCGCCCCTCATGACGGGCCCGAAGCCAGCCTTGCCGATGACGACGGACTGGCCATCAAAAGCCGCATAGCCGAGGACACCTCGCGCTCGAAGGACAGGCGCGGCGGCTCTGCCCGTCGGGGGTGATACCTGGGCGGGTATGGGCACCGGCTGTCCCAGCGGCTCAGCAACCACCATCGTCCCCTCGCCCATTCCAAGTTTGCGTGGGCGTTGGGGCGACGGCCCGTTCATGACGTGGTGGTAGACGTACTCGTACAGTTCATCGACAGTGATCCGACCGTCGCGGTTCAGGTCCGCGGCGCCGGTGGCGACGCCAGCTACAACGGCTTCTGTGAAGTAGGAGGTGCGCGCCGTGGGTGATTCGACGTCTTCGAAACTAGCCTCATGCTCACCCGACGCGGTAAGTACCGCGACCCCGCTGCCCTGAGGTAAGCCTCGGACAAGCACGTCAACGTCGGGTTCGCCGCTGGACCGGGCCTGCATGCCCGTGATGAAACTCCCGCTGAAGCAACAGTCAACAAGGATGAGCGTGGACTTTGAGCGGCTGTCATAGACTCGGTCGCGCACCCACTCGGCGCCCACCGCAGTAGCACTCAGGTATCGCTTCTCAGTGTCAGTGAACGCGAAGTACAACTTACCCTGCCTGTCCTGAAGCCCGTGCGTGGAGAAGTAGATCAAGTTCAGGGCATCATCAACCCGGGCTTCAAGCAGGAATGCTTCGACGGCACGCTGCGCCGCACGGGTGGTGCAGTCAACGTCAGCAAACACCTGCGCGTACCCCGCCTCGTACAGCATGCGGCTCATGTCCTCGACGTCGCGACGAGGCGATCTGAGCTGTGCCAGCGACGAGTCGGTGAACGTCCCGCAACCGATCAACAGCGCCCTACGCTGGCGGGTCACCTCTGTCATGACCCGCTGTTCATCCGGTTCAGGTAAGCGGCGACGAGTTCGTCGCGCTGCGCCTTCGACACACGCCCCTTGAACCGACGGCCGTCGATCTCAATCTCGACGTCGGCCGGCTGCCGGCTCAGCCACGACGCGATGACGCCCATCAGACTCTCGACCACTATCGGCGCCAGCGTCACCGCCAACGCACCAGCCGCGACCGCGATCCCAGACTTAGCCCCGGCCGGTGCATCCCCAGCCGTAGCCCATTCGGCGCCTGCTACGTCCGTGGTGAGAACCTCTCGTCGAAGCTCAGCGGTCAGGTCCTTCACACCATCCGCGTCCAACTCCGAGCAGCCCACTCGCACAGACATCCGAATGTGATTCATCAAATACCAATCCCGCCGGCGTGTCGGGGCCGGACGACCGCGGTCCCGTGGCCTGCGGCGCATACGCCTCTACTCACCGGCGAAAGGTCTGGCCCCACACGCAGCTCGGGCTACGTGTTCCTGGAGCACGCTGTCGGAGCCAATACTCGATGCAGGATACGCGGCATCCCACCGCAGATGCGCTTCCTGTCGTCGGCCCGCCGTGATGACCGGTGGCCGTCCACTGTTCACAGCGCTGCGACGGAGAATCGCTCAGACGGGGACGATCATTGACGTGCCGACGATCGGGACGGGTACGACGAGGCAGCTCGGACCGTAGACCTGCTTGACGAGGTCGCCGTTCACCAAGTTGACAAGGTCTCCCTCAGTGACGATCGCACCGTTGGACATCGCGATGAGGTGGTCGCAGTTCGATTTGGCAAGCCATTCGAGGACTTTATCGACGGTAGGGCTCCCTTCCCGGTTGCTTTCATGACCATCGAGCCGTACAACTCGTTGTGCTCTGCGTCGAGGATGGCCGGGAGTGGTGCGGTGATGTGGACCGGTCGGTCCGACATGGTCACCGGCCAGCAGGCCGGTGTGTGGCGTGACGACCTGGCTGGCGTCCACTGCCGTCGAAAGACCTAAGCCCAGCGAATCCGCTGCACCCCTCGGGGCGGTCTTTTAGGCTGCGTGGGCGGACGGCCGTCCAGTTTCACGCAGGCGTCGCATTGCCGTGTCTGGATTGGCCGGGCATCCTCGTTCACGGCCTGCCCGGCTACCGGTAAGGAGCAGCGGTGACCCAGAGCGAGCGACATCGCCCGGAGATTGTCGTGGGACTGGTGGCAACCCCACCGGACCACCCGGCCCGGGTGGCGGGCAGAGTCACGGCGGAGCTTGCCCGGGTGCTTAGGGAGCGGGTGAGTGCGGACGTGCGGTGGACCGTCCGGGAAGGCTGGGGGGAGGTGGCGCCCCGTCGCGATGGCGGTGCGGAGGCGCTGCTCGACGATCTTGCCCGGCGGCGCACGGACGATCGGTGGGACGTCGCCATCTGCCTGACCGACCTGCCGCTGCATGCTGGGCGGGCGCCTCTGGTCGCTCAGACCTCTGGTCGGCGCTACGTCGGGATGATTTCTCTGCCCGCGCTGGGACTACGCCAGATGCGCTCGGTCCGAGCAGCCGTCCCGGATTTGGTGGGCCAACTGCTGGCAGACGCCGCCGATCACCGGGTGCCGGCGGCCGAGACGACGCGGCGCCTTCCCGCTGTCCGTCGAATGATCGACGGGGCCGACGCCGGTGAGCGGCGCTACGTCGCCTCGGGGCTGATCGGCCGGGCGCGACTGTTGACCGGCATGGTTCGCGCCAACCGTCCTGGACGGGCCCTGCTTGGCCTGTCCAAGCTGTTGGTCGGCGCATTCGGCACGGCCGCGTTCGCGCTCACCACGGACACCATCTGGCAGATGGGCGATGCCCTCGGCGGACTCCGGCTCGCCGTGATCATGGTGCTCGGGTTAGGCGGGTTGGTGGCCTGGTTGATCGTTGCGCACGACCTGTGGGAGAAGCCGAGCCGCGAGACACCGGCCGAGCTGGCACGGCTGTTCAACCTGGGTACGATCCTCACCCTCAGTCTGGCCACAGCGGTGTCCTACGTGGTGCTGTTCGCGGGAACGGTGCTCGTCGGGGCGCTGCTGATCGACACGTCCGTGTTCGAGCAGGTTTTGCAGCGGCCGGTGCACGCCAGTGACTATGTGTCGCTCGCCTGGATCACCAGCTCACTTGCCACCGTGGGCGGCGCGATCGGCTCAGGGCTGGAAAACGAGAATACAGTGCGGGCCGCCGCATACGGCTATCATCCCCACCCCGGCGGCTGGCAGGACGAGAAGAGCAGGGAGCGGTCCAGCGGCGCGAGCTGAGCGGGGCCACGCTGCCGGGGCCGCGGTAAGCGCGACGGGTACTGGCGACGGTATCCTTAGTTGGTGGGCTGGAAGACGGCGCGCACGCATCCGTCGAGTTTCTGTTTGAACATCTCGTAGCCGCGCGGCGCCTCGTCCAACGGCATCGTGTGTGTCGCGAGATGTTCGGTGACCAGTTCGCCGCGGGCCATCCGCTCCAGCAGCATGGGAATGTAGCGCTGTCCGTGCTGCTGTGCGCCACGCAGCGTCAGCCCTTTGTTCATCACCGCACCGAGCGGAAACTTGTCGACCAGGGCGGCGAACACGCCCAGGATGAACACGCTTCCACCTTTGCGGCAGTTGTAGATCGCCTCCCGGGCGGCGACCGGTCGGTCGGACTCGATGCGCAGCTGCTGCTTGACCTGGTCGTACCAGAATTGCGGACCGCTGCTGTGCGACTCCATCCCCACTGCCTCAATGCACACGTCGGGGCCTCGGCCACCACTGCGCTCCAGCAATTCGCCGCTGACGTCCTGCTGCTCGTAGTTCAGCGTCTCGACACCGAGATGTGTCTGGGCCATCTGGAGCCGGTTGTCGAGCCGGTCGATCACGATCACCCGATCGGCACCAAGCAGCACGGACGCCCGAGCCGCCATCTGCCCTACCGCACCGGCACCCCAGACCGCCACGACATCGCCCGGCTTCACCCCGGCGAGGTCAGCGCCCATCCATCCCGTCGGCGCCGAGTCGGAGGCGAAGAGCGCGCGCTCGTCGCTCACCTCGTCCGGGACGGTGAAGGCGCCCTGGTCGGCGTAGGGGACGCGGATGAACTCGGCGTGGCTGCCGGCGAAGCCCCCGAGCGCGTGCGAGTAGCCGTAGCAGCCTCCGGGCGCGGCGCCCCAGACGTTCTCGGTGATCATCGGGTTCGTGTTCCCGTTGTCGCACAGCGAGAACTGTTGTTGCTGGCAGTACCAGCACTTGCCGCAGGAGACGAACGAGCAGACGACGACGCGGTCGCCCACTTTGTGGTTGCGGACCTGAGAGCCGACCTCGACGACGTCGCCGAGGAACTCGTGCCCGAGGACGTCACCGCGTTCCATGAACGGGATGTACCCGCCGAGCAGGTGCAAATCCGAACCGCAGGTCACCGTCCGTCGGACCCGCACGATGATGTCCTGCTTGTTGCGGATCTGCGGCTCCGGCACCTGCCGCACCGCGAGTTCGTTGGCTCCCTCCCACACCAGCGCCTTCACAGCCGTCCCTCCCGTCGACCCTGTGCGGTGGCCACTCGCAGTGGTTTGTTGATCGGAGTCGGCTCGGTCGTGGGCGGATAGTCCGGATGCAGGACCTCGCTGGTTTCGATCAGCTGCTTCGACTCTCGCAGCGCAGCCCGGATGGCCTGGTCGGGATCCCGGCCGATGACCCGTCGGGCCGCGACGGCAACAGGGAGTCGGGCGCCGTCGCGCAGCCGTACGGCGATCTCGGTTCCCCGGTCACCGGGGGCCGGCCGGACCTGGACCTCGACGGCGTCGCCAAGCCCGGCAAGCGGCTCGGGGAACCGGCCGCCCGGGGCGACATCACCCGCCGGGCGGTTCACCGTCGCCACATGCCACCGCGTCCCGCGCCGCCGGCCCTGAACCCGTTGCCACTGGTCACTGCCCCGGCCAGCCCCACCGAGCAGGCGCCGGACCACCATCCCTCCGGCAATCGCGACCGCACCACCGATCAGCCATCTCATGTCCGCCCCTGTCACCTGGCCTGCTCGTTCGGCACTGTCGAAGATCGGTAACCTTCAGAGCAAACCCTTTCATAAAGGGCGAGCCCCGCAGGGGCGTTTGTGACACTCGCGGAGTTCGCGCTGGTCAGGGCACTGGCACTGCTCCCGCTGGAACGGCCACCGGCCCTACAACATCTCCAACGGTTGCGCGCCAGCAGGTGGCGGAAACGCCCTGTCGAGGGCCGCGGTGTCGTCCTCGGTCAGGTGCAGGTCGCGCGCCTCCGCGTTCTGGCGGGTGTGTTCCGACTTGGACGATCGGGGAATGGCCGCGACCATCCCCTGCCTCAGCACCCAGGCCAGTGCGACCTGAGCGGGCGTCGCCCCGTGCCGGGCGGCGACCTCTGCGACCTGGTCGTGGCCGAGTAGTCTGCCCTGCTCGATCGGGGAGTACGCCATCACCGGGATCCGGTGTTCACGGAGCCACGGCAGCAGGTCGTACTCAGGCCCGCGCCGGGTGAGGTTGTACAGGATCTGGTTGGTCGCGCAGTGGTTCCCGCCCGCTTCGAATAGCTCGGTCATGTCGGAGAGGTCGAAGTTGCTCACACCCCACTGCCCGATGTCGCCGGCGTCGATGAGTTCAGCGAACGCCTCGATCGTCTCCGCGAGTGGATGCATGCCGCGCCAGTGCAGCAGATAGAGGTCGATGTGGTCGACGCCGAGTCGTTGCAGGCTGCGGCGGCAGGCCTGCACGGTCCCCTGCCGGCTGGCGTGTGACGGCAACACCTTGTCGACCAGGAACACATCGCCCCGTCGTCCGACAATGGCCTCGCCGACAAGCTCCTCCGAGGCGCCGTTGCCGTACATCTCCGCAGTGTCGATCAAGCTCATGCCCAGGTCCAGGCCAGCCTGCAGGGCGGAAATCTCATCCCGTCGCCGCGCAGGGTGCTCACCCAGGTACCACGTGCCCTGGCCGAGCACGGGCATGCTCTGGCCGGACGGCAGTTCGATGGAAGCGGTAGGGAGAGTCATGTCGGCCTTTCGGGGGCCTCGGCACCAGTGGTTCAGTGCGTTACCCGCTTCGAGCGAGGGCAGTCTCGTTGGGCGACCCATCCTCCGTCGCCCGCCGCATCGGCGGGCGCACCTATCCGTCCATCCCTGAGCGACCTTCGGTGACCTGTTTCCCGGTTCCAACACCGGGAAGGCAGCCCGCGAGCGAACGACGCGCCGTCGACGGGGCGGCGCCGCGAGGGAGAGGCCACCCGATATGGCGCAGAGCCAGCAGCCACTGACCGGCAAACCAATCGCTTGTCTCGCCGCCGACGGGGTGGAGGACGTGGAGTACACCCAGTCCCGGGCCGCCGCGGAGCAGGCGGGCGCCGAGGTCCACCTGATCTCCTTGAACCCCGGCGAGATCCAGTCGATGAACCAGGACATCGACCCGGCCAACCGCTATCGGGTGGACCGGACCGTGAACGAGGCCAACGCGGCCGACTACGACGCCCTGCTGCTGCCGGGCGGGACGGTCAACCCCGACCGGCTCAGGATGAACCCGCAAGCCATGGACTTCGTCCGGGCGTTCTTCCAGCAACAGAAGCCGGTGGCGGCGATCTGCCACGGCCCCTGGTCCTTGGTCGAGACCGGCATGGTCAGCGGCCGGACCGTCACCTCGTTCCCCAGTCTGCGCACCGACATCCGCAACGCGGGCGGGAACTGGGTGGACCAACAGGTACAGGTCGACAACAGCCTGGTCACCAGCCGCAACCCCAGTGACCTTCCGGCCTTTTGCGCCAAGATGGTCGAGGTGTTCGCCCAGGGCGAGAACGTCCGCCAGATGGCGACCGCCTGACGCGGTGAAGGGTCAAGACCCAGAGGATCAGAAACGGGCTCCTAAGCCCGCACACAGCGGCGGCGCTCTGCCGGTCGAAGCGCCGCCGCCGCGAGGCTCTTGGACCGACGTCCGGATACAGGCGCTTGGCAGGGGTCGACGACGACCTGGACGTACCGCTGCTAGCGGTAGCGGCCCGCACGCCCTGCTGAGCCGCAGGACAGGGATCACCTCCGTGCCGCGACCGATGCGCGGATTGAGGTGATTTTCGAGGGGTATGCGGGGCCTCTGTGGGTCGGGTCCGGGACCTCTTGAGCCGGAATGGCTCGGCCGGGCTGCGACCGGATACGGAGGCGACCCGTGACTCAACTAGCAACCCGAGAGGCCGCGCAGGCCAGGCAGGAAGACGTGCGACGGCGAGGGCGCCGGCTCGGCTGGATGAGTCTCGGTCTGGGGGTGGCACAGCTGGCGGCACCGGACACGGTGCGCCGGATCAGCGGGGTGGATGACTCCTCGACCTCCCGGGCCGTGGTGCCACTGGTCGGAGCACGGGAGTTGGTCCATGCGGCCGGACTACTGACGAGCCGGCGCAAGGGCATCTGGGCGTGGACCCGGGTCGTGGGCGACGCGATGGACCTCGCCTCTCTCGGGGTGGCCATCGCCCACCGTAGCGGGCACCGCCGGCGTCGCCTCGTCGGTGTCACCGGCGCCATCGTCGGGATCACGGTGGTGGACCTGCTGACCGCCGTGCAAGCCACCCGCGACACGAGGATCGGTTCGGCGCTGCCGGTACGAGGCCCACGCGAAGGAGGATCCATGGAGCTGACAGCCACGACAACCATCCGCAAACCCCCACCCACGGTCTACGCGTTCTGGCGTGACCTGGACAACCTCCCCACGTTCATGGCACACCTTGAGACGATCCGCCCCACCGGCGACCGTACGAGCCACTGGTCCGCCAGCGCGCCCTTCGGCAAGAACGTCGAGTGGGACGCGGAGATCATCGACGAGGCACCCGGGAAGAAGATCGCGTGGCGGTCCACCGGGAACGCCGACGTGCCGAACGCCGGCACGGTCCGGTTCGTACCCGCCCCGGATGGAGTCAGCACCGAGGTGCACGTCGTCATGTCGTACGACATCCCGGGCGGCGCGGTCGGCAAGGCGGTCGCCAAGTACTTCGGTGAGGAACCGCACCAGTAGCTCGACGACGACCTGCGCCGGCTCAAGCAGGTGCTGGAGACCGGGCAGGTGGTCCGATCCGAGGGCGCCCCGTGGGGCAAGCGGGCCCGCAAGGAGTTCCCGCAGCGTCCGGCGCAACCGCTGTCGGACGCCGAGCTCGCGAAGGGGGCAGACGCGTGAGGGCGAACACCTGGGCAGGCCGCAACAAGGTCAAGGTCCGTGACGTGCCGGACCCGAAGATCCTCAATGACCGCGACGCCATCGTACGGATCACCTCCACCGCGATCTGCGGCTCGGACCTGCACCTCCTCGACGGGTACGTGCCCACGATGCAGGACGGCGACGTCATGGGCCACGAGTTCATGGGCGAGGTGGTCGAGGTCGGCCGGGGCGTCGACCCGGGCCGGCTGCGCGTCGGGGATCGGGTCGTTGTGCCGTTCCCGATTGCCTGCGGCGCGTGCGGTGCCTGCGCCGCCGAGCTGTGGTCGTGCTGCGAGAACTCCAATCCGAACGCCGGCATCGCCGAGAAGATGTTCGGCCACCCGGTCGCCGGGATCTTCGGCTACTCGCATCTGACCGGCGGCTTTGCGGGCGGCCAGGCGCAGTACGCGCGGGTGCCGTTCGCCGACGTCGGTCCCCTGAAGATCGAGTCGGACCTCACCGACGAGCAGGTGCTGTTCCTCTCCGACATCCTGCCCACCGGCTACATGGGCGCCGAGATGTGCGACATCCAGCCCACCGACGTCGTCGCCGTGTGGGGCGCTGGTCCGGTCGGGCAGTTCGCGATGGACAGTGCCCGGGCGCTCGGCGCCGCGAAGGTCATCGCCATCGACAAAGAGCCGTACCGGCTGCAGATGGCCGAACGGGCGGGCCACACGCCGGTGAACTTCGAGGATGTGGACGTGCGGTCCCGGCTGCTGGAACTCACCGGTGGGCGGGGACCGGACAAGTGCATCGACGCGGTCGGCATGGAATCCACCCACGGTGCCGCGCACGTGCACGCCTACGACCGGATCAAGCAGGCAGTCCGCTCGGAGACCGAGCGGCCGCACGCGCTGCGGCAGGCGATCCTGTCCTGCCGCAGCGGCGGCATCGTCTCGGTCATCGGCGTGTACGGCGGCTTGCTCGACAAGTTCCCGGCCGGAGCGTGGATGAATCGCGCGCTGACGCTGCGTACCGGTCAATGCCACGTGCAGCGCTACATGAAACCGCTGCTGCAGCGCATCGAACGGGGGGAGATCGACCCGACCCGGGTCATCACCCACACCCTGCCGCTCGACCAGGCAGAACGCGGCTTCGAGATCTTTAAGAACAAGCAGGACAACTGCGAAAAGGTCGTCCTCAAACCCTGACCACCACCCGCATCCGGCCACCGCGGCACGCCCGGTGGCTGGATGTGGCGTCTGTCCGCGGGCACCCATCTTTAAGGACGGCCTGCATTCGCAGCCCCGGCTCTCCATCTGTTTGCAATAGACGACCCTGGGTAGGCGCAGTCGGTGAGCGGGCCAGAGGCAGACCTAGGCACCCGGTCAGACACCAGCCGCGCGGTGGCGTTCAGCGACGCCATCTTCGCCATCATCATCACGTTGCTGGTCCTGGACCTGCGGGTGCCGGACGTTCCTCCTGGCCGCCTCCTGTCCGGCCTCCTCGAGCAGTGGCCCTCGTACGCCGCGTATCTCGCGTCCTACTCGTATGTGGCCGTCGTCTGGCTCAACCACAAGGCGGCGTTCAACCGCATCCAGCAGGTCGATCGCGGCCTGCACTGGATGAACCTTTTCGTGCTGTTCAGCACGGCGCTACTGCCGTTTCCGACCTCCGTCGTGTCGGACGCGCTGCAGAAGCACAACAACGCGGACCAGCGGGTGGCAGTCGCCTTCTACGCGCTGATCGGCGCGTTGCTGTGCGCTACCTGGCTGGCGTTCTACCACTACCTGGCAAAGAACCCGGACCTGCTCAAGAACCAGGCCAAGCGCGGCTTCTTTCCCGTCGAGCGGTTCAGAGCCCTCGCCGGGGTCGTCCTGTACGTCCTCGCGGGGTTGGTCGGCTACCTGGTCGCACCGTTGATCGGCCTGGCCATCTTCATCCTCCTGCCCGTCTTCTACGCCATCACCAGCGCTGGCCTGTACCAGTCGCCCGTGACCCGACGTATCACCCACAGTCCTCCGCCACGGCCCTGAGGGCGGACGAACCGCCGTTTCACCCCGACGGCGGCGGGTACCCGCCGCAATCCGGTTCGAGAGAGGATCCGAGGTGAACTACAGCGAGTTCATTCAGTCTGTGGCAGCACGACCCACGGTTCTGCACGAAAGGGCCGAACCGATCACCCGCGCCACGCTGGAGAGCGTGGCAAGACGGGTCACCGGTGGCCAGGCGAGGGACCTTGCCTCCCAACTCCCCGAGGAGCTACGCGGCCTGGTGTCCAGGCCCACCGAAGATCCGGATCGGTTCGGCTTCAGCGAATTCCTGGAACGGATGCAGTCCCAGACAGGGGTGGATCACCAGATGGCCACCGATGGAGCGCGAGCCGTGTTGGACACCCTCCGTGAGGCTGCGAGCGCGAAGGAGTACGGGGACTTCGTCGACCAGTTGCCGCAGGAGTTCTGGCGGTTGACCGGGCCGGGGTCGGGACAGCTCCAGCCCCGCCGGATCGGCACCTAATCCCGTTCGGACGGTAGGCGAGGCCCGAGGAGTACGTGATGACCGAACCGAAGAGCCGGGACACGGGCGCACGGGAGCCGCCGACGCAACCGCGTGAGCGGGTTGATGGGCAGCGCAACGCCGGGGACGGCGCGGAATCCGCCGGTCCGGGCGAGAACCGCGGTGTCGGCGCCGGGCCGACGGATGCCGAGCCCGGCGAACGCCCCCTCGCCCCGGAGAGTGGTGCGCACGGCCTTCCTCAGCCGGCTGGCGGGCGCAGCAGCAAGACGATGTCAGACCCGGACGTCGTCCTCCAGATCCCGCAGGTCAAGGTTGAGCAGATCTACGTCGAGGTAGACGATCTGGACACCTCTGTTTCCCTGCGAGCACGGCTGGGCAGCCTGCTCCAGCTCGACGTGGGCGTTCAGGCGCATCTCGGCACGGTGAAGGTCGACATCAAGGGCGTAGAGGCCGAGGCGATGCTCGAGGTTCGCCTCGATGAGCTCCGGGGCATTCTCGACAGCGCCCTGCGTACGATCGAGCGCAACCCCCAGATCATCGAGTCGCTGGTGAAGACGGTGGACAACGCCGTCAACGAGGTCGGGCAGACGGTGCAGGAGGCGCTGGGACCCGATGGACCGCTGTCGCAGACGCTGCAGCAGGCGACCCAGCAGGTCGGCCAACAACTCGGGCAGGCCACCCAGCAGCTCGGACAGAGCACCCAACAACGTGCGCAGAGCAGCGGGACGGTGGCTGGCGGCGGCGTGGGGGGTCTCGGCGGAGTGCTGGGAGGGTCTCCGGCCCACGCCTCGTGGCAACGGATGAAGAAGATCATCAACAGTAGCCAGCCACTGAGGCAGGTCACGAGGTGGCTGGGCGGACCGCAGGGGCAACAGCCGCCGAGCTGACCGGCGCCTGCCGTGGTGGTGGCGGCAGAGCAACTGACCAGGTCACACCCACTGCCCGCAGGTCACGACTGGCCCAGATTGGTGACCAGGTTGACCGCGACGGCCAGGATGCCGGTTCCGAAGGTGTAGGAGAGCAGCGCGTGCCCGAGCGCGATCCGGCGCACCCGGTTGCTTGTCGGTTCGTTCTCGCCCGGGGCGTAGGACATGCCGACTGTGAAGGCGACGTACGCGAAGTCGGCGTACGCCGGCGGATCCTCCTGCTTGAAGTCGATGCCGCCATCGTGACGGTAGTACAGCCGGGCGTACTTCAGCGCGAAGACCGTATTCACCAGCGCCCACGCCAGGACCACCGCGACGACGCTGAGAATCACCAGCGTGACAGCCACCACGTCCTGCTGGTCCGAAGCGCGGATGAGCGCCTCGGCCACGGCGGCGAGGCTGATGGCGGACGCGATCAGGATCGCCGCGTCGGTGGACCGGGACTGCTGCTCCGCCTCGGCAAGCTGCTCGGTACGCCGTGGGTCCGCCGACCAGCACACCCGCCACACCCAGACAAGGATCGTGCCTGCCGCGATCGTCCACATCACCAGCGGCGCCAACTCCGGTGCCCCGACCAGCGCGGTGGCGGACCCTGCGACGACACCGACGGCTAACGACCACAGGGCACGCCGGACCGACAGCAGCCGTCCCCACGCCGGTCGTCCCGATTGCTGCTCCACCTACTCAGCGTTCCAGGTCGAGCGGATCATATGGGACATACCCGACGGGATTACCGGTTCAGGGTGTCAACACGCCTGAACCGTGCAGGCACCCCGGGCAGACTGACCATCACCCGCCAGAAGCTGCTCAGCCTCACGACGCGAGTACGAGGGCAGCGACGCTCAGCCGTCTACTCCGTTGGAGGTGTGCGCCGCGCCAACCGGCTTGGACTGCGAGGACCCCCGTTGTCGCAGGTAGATCGACAGCACGACCATCGAGGAGACGGCCAGTAGCTCCGACTGCCAGTTCTCCAGCGTGCGGTTCCAGAAGTCGGGCCGGAGGAGGTACTGGCCCCAGGACACCGGATCTTGGAGATTGCCGAGCTGATGCTCGTTGTAGGCGGCGACCCCGGTGACGGACTGGGCGTCGCTGCCACCACCGGAATGCCCCGCGTACTCGCGGGCCACAGCGTAGCCAAAATTCCGCTCAACCCACGTCAGCGTCGTGTGTCGCAGCCAGTGCGTACTGATCTGCTGGACATACACCCACTGCAGATGCTCGCCGATCCGCACCCACAGGTGGTCGTAGCGGCGGTACGTGATGGGCTGCCCGTTGCGATACCTCAGCAGTTGACCTGCCCCCGTCGCACCTCGCTCCTCGGCATGCCACTGCAAGTGCCTCATTAGGATCGGCGACACCGGCTGCCAGCGCACCGTGTCGCCCTTCTCCCGCAGGAGGATTAGGCACTGTTCCGGGTCCAGGTCGACCGGCCGAAGTGCCAACGCGCCACCCCGGCGACATGCCGTCTCGGTGTGTAGCCGAAGCAGGAGGCTGTCCAACGCCGGATCATCACCTGTACTCGCCGCGACGGCATTGATCTCTGCCAACCGTGTGTCGGCCACTGCTCGCCTCGTGCTGGGCAGGCGCCGTGGCTTGGCTACCTTGAGAGCGGGGTTATCCGCCGCAGCGATGTGTCCGTCAGCGACCGCCCGCCGGTAGAGGCACCGCAGCGCGGCGATCAGGTGCTCTGCCGCACTTCGGCCACCTCGTGCGTTTCGCCGAGCTACCACGTGCGTCTTGACGTACTCCGCAAGCTGCTCGATCTCCGACGGGGTGGGTTCATTGAGTCGCCTCTGCCCCCACTGTTCCAAGACCCGATTCCAATACGATCCGTAGGCACGCCGGGTTCCATCGCTGACCGCCGCCGACACGATCGGTACGTAATCTGCGAACGTCGGCGCTTGCGGACGGTTCGTCGCCGCCTCAATGAGATCAGCGGGCGAGATGCCCATCCTCGCGAGCAACAACCGAGCGGCATCCAGTTCAGCTTGGCTTGCCGTGTCACTCATGCTGTTCACCGCCGAGAGCAGCAGCGTGAATCTGAGCGACCACGGCGTCCAAGGCCGCGGGTGGATGCACGACAAGCACGCCACCATCGCGGTCCGCCGCCAGCAACAACCGGTCGCCCGGCTTGAGGCCGCACCATTTTCGAACGGCTGCCGGCAGATGAAGATGACCTTGACCCGTCAGGGTGAAGACGCCCTGCGGGTCCAGACGGACGACGATGAGCCCGGCGCTCTCGTAAATATGAAGACGGGTATCGCAGTCCCATCCGAGAGCGCGAACGATCATACGATCAGCGATCCGGCCACTGACATCGATGGCAGCCAGGCCGTAGACCGACGAGCCAGCCCGAGGGATTGGGAGGTCAGGCAGGGGCAATGGGGGACGCCGCAATGCGCCTAGCCGCCGGCCCGTCCCCTGGCCCTGCTCGGGCGGCGTCAACCGCGGGATAAGCGGAGCCACGGTCACATCAGCCACGGCGATCACCGCCGCCGAGCGTCACATCCGTGGAGGCTGTCGCGAAGATGCGATACGGGTGGTCAAGCGAGCTCGACCACCCGTACGTCAGATACAGCAGGGATGCTTCAAATCTGTGTCCGAGGGGGGATTCGAACTCTTGTACGTATCACCGGTGCTCCATCTCGGGTGCACATGCTCATAGATTACGGCACGTTCAGGGTTGGCTCAACCTCGCGCGCCTATTACCGGGCGTGAGCATGAATCGAAGTCGGGCCGCGTATGGTCCAACCTTGCCAGCCAGCTGGCTGGGTTATCGACTGACCGAAATGAACGTGCAGCATCAAGCTTGAGCCCCACCGCAGGGGTCCTGGCGAGTTCCAGTCGACCGGCGTTGACGGCAACCCGTGCCGCTCGCGTCCTTCGGTAGCGAGCACAACAGGTTCACCGCCTTCGTCGAACTCTGAAATTCACCACAACCGCGCACAGCGCCAGAGCATCCAGCGCCGACCAACGCCATGCAACGAGGTGTTCCCGCAACGTGCAGATCTGCGCTCGCACCGCCAGGGCGAGGGTCTGGATCCGCATGAGTCGCCGGACCGCCGCGGTGTCGGAGCTGGGGTAGACAGTCATGGCGACGGCATAAGCCCTGACGAGCAGGCTGGCATACCAGGCCGGGGCGGGCCTCGAGGCCACCCCGCACCTGCTTTGCGCAGAGCATCACTCCACTTGACCCTGCGCACTCTGATCGATACTTTCCGTGCATGACTCAAGCTGCGTTGTCCCTGAGTAGAGGGGACCTCGATCGGGCCTCGGGCAGCATCCGCTCATGGCTGCCCCGCGCATCAGCCCTGAAGCGTTACAACGAATGCAGTGGCAAATCCCGTCTGGACGCCGATCGGTGCCGAGAGCGTCCGACACGGGAGGTCGCTACCCTTGGCTCACTGTGACGTCTGTTGTCTGCGCCTGAAGCTCACGAAGATCAAGACTTTGCCGAAACATTACAGTGAAGAGACGTACGGCTGGCTCAGCCACGGCGCCCATGAAGGAATGCAATGGCTCGGGAACGACTCGTCACACTGCGGATCGTGATATCCCAAGACAGTGCAGGCGTCCACGCAGCCGTCAGATCTGTCCATCCTGCCGTCGCACGTCCCTCACGCTGAACAAAAACGGCAGATTCCCGAAGCACCTCTCCCCCGACGGCACCAACTGTTCCATGTCCGAGGCGAACAACCGCAGATAGGATTCTGAGCAAGCGCCGCGTATGACGGTCACGTTTCACGCGCTACCGGCGGACAGGTGAAAATCCCGCCCAGAGGCCTGGGCCATCGGAAGTGATCAGGTTGACCACCGTGCCGCATCATCCGAAAAGCTCGCGGATAACTCCCATTGCTCGTGGCGAGATCGCTTCGTCGGGGTAGAAGTCGGCGCACAGACGTAAAGCGTCGTCCACCGTTGCTACCTTGGCCAGCGCCGCCAGGGCGCGAAGGTCGTCCACGTCGCGGGTTCGCGCCGCGAGCGCTTTCATTGCGAAGATGTGCTCCGGCGAGGCGGCCATCACGCGCAGGCCAGGGTGGTCGAAGACTCGCCGCTTGCCCGGGTCGTCCTTGCCGGATACATACACGCTGGCCTGCTCGTTGAGCCACCACGGCGGTAGGCCCAGTTCGTCGGCCACTGCCCGCGCCTCATCGAGGACGACTCCGTGCGGGACGAACATCGCGTCGACGTCCCTGGTCACCCGTTTCGCGTCGTAGGCGAGCGCCATCGCGGCACCACCCACGATGAAGATGTCAGCGACGACTCCGCGGCGGACAAGCCGGTCGCCCAGGTGAGCGAACGCGCGTTCGAGTTCCGCGCGCCCCATGAGGACGCCGTCTGATCCGCTCACGCCGCGGCCAGGTCGTGAACGGAAAGGTACACACCGTGCTTCCGGAATGCAGCCGGGGCCCATGCCAGGGCGTCGGCCCGGTGGATGGCCAGTTCGGCCGGGAACCATGCCCGGCGCAGCACACGTGCGTCGACCCATGCGGGCGGTGCAAGATCTGCCTGAGCTAGCAGGTGCTCCGCGAGCGCGGCAAGCAGCGCGTCCCACCGTGGGTCTCCGGTTAGCCCGGGCTCATCCCTGAGCAGGTCAACCCTGGTTTGAGCGGGTTCCCAGCGGTACTCCTCCAGAAACTCCCATACGAGTTTCCAGCGAGTCTGGTCGGTGTCCGCGGATGCCAGATGGGGGGCCAACCTGGCCAGACTCATCGGTTCGTAGCTGGTACCCATCGGGCAGGCCTCACCTTCGAGCCGACGGCTTCATTCGTTGCAGACTATCGCGATACCCCCCCGCGAGCACCGCAGAGGTGAGGTGGCGACGGGTGCCCGATTTTGGGTCGCGCCCCTGCGCGGACCGTTCACTCATGCTGCGCGCACGACATCACCCTTGTGATCTTGGTTGTAGGCAGCGCAGTCTGTGACGTTGCCTGTCAACTAACAGGGGGTGCATGCGAGCGTGACTCTCAGTCAGGATGCGATCGAGAAGACGACGAAGTTGGTCGAGTTTCTCGCTGAGGTGACGGCCGCAGTCGAGCGGAACCCAGTGTGCGACATTCTGGAAGACCCGGACGCGCCTGATCCCGTCATCTGGCTCGATGCCCTACCGCGGGGCGTGCAGTGGATGGCTAGCCCTGCCGATGATGTGATCATGCGGCTGCGTCCGTCTCGGCCACCGACGGAGCCGACGCCGCCGGAGTTGCTCCACGAGTGGATCGACATGGACCCCGTGGGCAGGTTCGCTGGTTCTGCGCCGCGCCTGTTGGACGCTCGACTGAGCGGTGATGACAGCCACGAGGCACCGCCGGGGCGGATTGTGCGAGCTTTCGACGCTTGGGTTGAGCAATGGCAGGCATGGTCCGACGAGGCTCGACGCCTGCACGCCGTTGGGCAGTTGTATGAGCAACTTGAGCGGGCTGCCAAGACGATGGAGCAGCAGGACGACGAGTACGAGTTCGTTCTCGGGATCGGTCTGCTTCGGTGGACGGCGCCGGACGGCACCCGTTTTCGTCGTCATGTTGTGGCCGAAGGTGTAGTCGCTCGACTGGACAGAGCGACGGCCGAGGTGTCGGTGTCGATGGGGACGGGACGTAGAAGGGTCGAAGACCGGGAAATCCTTGGCGATCAGGACCTGTTCCGGGGTGAGCGTGGGAGGTATCGCCGTCAGGAGATCGTCGACGGGGATCTGCCGTGGCTAGCTTTGCTGCCTCCGATCGTGGGCCTTCTCGAGGAATGCCTGGATACGGAGGTGCACCAGGAAGCCCATCCCGCGGTGGCGGGTGAGGAGTTGCCGAGCATCCCGGTGGTCAGCTTGTCGCCGGCGCTGTTGGTACGTCGGCGAAGCCGGGTGCTCCTTGCCGAGGCTTATCAGCACATCCGAGAGGCGCTGCGCCAACCTGACGCACAGGTTCCCGTTGCGCTTGCTCAGCTTGTGGTGGACACGGAGCCCGACCAACGTAACGGCTGGCTGAGCAGTCAGGGCGCTACCAACGGCGACGTGCTCGGTGGCGACCCTCTCTTTCCCAAGGCGACGAACGATGAGCAGATGCGCGTCATCGAGCTGCTTCGCTCCGAGACGGGGATCGTGGTTCAGGGGCCGCCGGGAACCGGCAAGACGCACACGATCGCCAATCTGGTGTCGGCGCTCCTGGCGCGCGGTCAGCGGGTGCTCGTCACGAGCCAGAAGGATCAGGCGCTGCGCGAGCTTCGCGAGAAGGTACCAGCGTCGTTGCGTGATCTCTGCGTGCTGATGACCGATGGCAGAAACGCCGCCACCGAGGTCGGCTTCGGTCTTGACGCTCTGTCCCACCTGACCGCGTACGCCCACACGGAGGAACTGACCAGAAAGGTTGAGGCGCTTCGCGGCGAACGGCACACCTTGCGGTCTCGATCCGCCTACCTCAACCAGCGCATACAACAGCTACGTGAGGCGGAGTTCATCGCTCACGACCCGATCGTTCCCTGGTTCAGCACCGAGCTCTACCGGGGATCACTTGGTCAGATCGCACGCCAGGTCAAGGGCAACGCGAAGCAGTTCGACTGGATGCCGACGGCCGTACCTGACCTGCCCGACAGGCCACCCTTGACAACCGCGGAGGCTACCGAACTGGTGCATCTGCTACGAACGACGAACCCAGCTCGACGTGCCCGCCTCACCCAAGTGATCCCTGACCTGTCAGACCTGCCCACGCCGGCCGCGCTCGCCGAGGCGTTCGACGCCGAAGTCGACGCCACGGCCGCCGTCGAGGAACACACCACTATGTGGGCGCCCCGTTTAGCGGCTGCCGGTGAGGACATGCTGAAGGACCTGGACCTGCTCGGGCAGCGTTTCACCGCCATCGTGGAGCGTCTCGGTTTGGACGCGGACGCTGAGTCGTCGCCGAACTGGGTGGCACGCGCCATCGCAGATCACTTCTCGGGACGGCGGCAATCCCTGTGGCGGCACGTGGCCGAGGTCGCCGGCCGCGCCGAGCGCCTGCAGGCCAAACTTCGGGTGCACACGTTGGGCGCGGAAGTACGTTTCACGAACCTTGGTGAGCTCGACCTGGGGCAAGCCCGTCACATGCTCGCCGTGGGCCGCGAACTTCGCGCTCACCTTGCAAGTCTGACCTGTCGCACGCTTCTCGCCGTGCAACCGGCCCGCATCAAGGCCGCCGCGCTGATCAACGGCATGCGTGTCGATGGAAGGCCGCCGACTACGGTGCCTCTGCTAGACGTCGCACTTGATCATCTTGAAGTTCATATCGAAACCACGCAACTCCTGCGGTTGTGGGCCGACGTCGGAGTAGTTATCGCGCCCGGCCGTGTGACCGCGACCCTGTCCGAGCTGCAAGATTCGTACCGCCAACTTCAGCACGTCCAACAACTCGCCGGGGTCCACACCACCATCCGCGACCGCCTGGAAGCCGCTGGCCTGCCGACCAGGATGCCCACCACTGACGACGTCATCGCGGTAACCTCGTCCACCGCAGCCGCCCGCCACCACATCCGCCTGCGAGCAGCGCAGGCCGCCATAGCCGGACACCGCGACGCAGTCCGAAGGAACCTCACCCGCGAGAATCCGTGCCCCGAGGTTGAACTCCTCATCGCCGCCATCGACCAGCGATCCCTTGAGGAATACCACCACGCAATCGATGCACTGGGCACCGCGCATCGCGAGCAGCACGCCGAGCGACGCCACCTCAGCCTCACCTACCAACTGGACAGTGCACATCCGCAGCTGCTTCGCCTGCTGCAAGACAGCTGCCTCGAATCTCACTGGGACGCCCGCATACAGGATCTGCCTGCGGCATGGGCCTGGTACCACGCGGACCGTTTCGTGCGGGCCCAGCGCACAGCCGGCACGGAACAACTGATCAGACGGGACTACGACGACGTCGAAATACACCTAGCCCAGGTCACCGAGCAGCTCGCAGCGGCCGAAGCAACTCGGGCGTTCGTCAACCGCCTGACTGACGCCGACATGCGGGCCCTCCGCAGCTTCCGCGGCTTCCGCAAGCAGATTGGGGCTGGCGGCGGACGTAAGGTTCGCGAGCTGCGTCAGGCAGCGCAGGCGGCGATGGGTAAAGCCCAGAGCATCGTGCCTGCCTGGGTGATTCCCCTGCCGAGCCTACTAGAGAATCTGACCGTCGAACGCAATACCTTCGATGTGATCATCGTTGATGAAGCGAGTCAGGTTGGTCTGGAACATCTCTTTCTCTTGTGGCTGGCGCCAAGGATCATCGTTGTCGGCGACGACCAGCAATGCACCCCGGCACCCAATCGGATGGGCAGGACCTTCGACGAACACTTTCGGGCTATTGGGGAGCACCTCGGCGACCTTGATCCCGAAATTCGATACCACTTCACCCCTAAAGCTCATCTGTATGGCCTCCTCTCGGCGCGATCCGGAAGAGACGCCGTCGTCCGTTTACGGGAACACTTCCGATGCATGCCTGAAATCATCAACTGGTCGAAGGAGCAGTTCTACCGCGGTGCCAGTGAGATCATTCCGTTGCGCGAGAGGAAAGCTTCCGATCTGGAGCCGCTGCGCGTCGCTCACGTTGAGGGCGCCTACCAGGAGGGATCTGCACAGGCAATCCGCAACCCGGTAGAGGCAAAACGTATCGTGTCGCAACTGCTCGAATGCCTGAACGATCCCATGTATGCGGGCAAGACGTTTGGCGTTATCGTGCTGCACGGACATGGACAAATCAAACTCCTTGAGCACGAGATCAACGCGGCTATCGCACCGGAAGTCCGCGCCGCCCGTCAGATCAACGTTGGCTCGGCGCCCACCTTCCAAGGAGCAGAGCGTCACGTCATTTTCCTGTCCACAGTCGTCACTGCGGCGCCTCGACGGGTCGGCGAGAACCTGTACCAGAACTACAACGTCGCCGCCAGTCGCGCTCGTGATCAACTCTGGCTTTTCACCTCCGTGCCGCCCAAAGACTACAAACCCGACGACCTACGCGCTTCGCTGATCAACTACATGCTGAATCCGCCGTCCGTGTTCGGTACCTCGCCGGACCTCAAGAGCGTCAGCGCCGACCGCCAGTGCCCTCCGTTCGAATCCATTCTCGAACAGCGAGTATTTCGAATCCTCAAACGTCGCGGCTACCACGTCGTGCCCCAGTTCAAGGTCGGATCGCGCACGCTTGACCTCGTGGTTGTAGGAGACGGCGGCAGACTCGCAGTGGAATGCGACGGCCACCGCTGGCACACCCGACCGTCGGACGTCATCTCCGATGGGCGTCGCGACCGAGAACTTTTCCGCATGGGCTGGGAAGTCATCCGCATACGCGAAAGCGAATTCGAGCTCGACGCCAACAAGGAGCTCGCAACCCTGTTCACCCGGCTCGCCGAACGTGGAATCTCCCCGCGAACCGCATCGGACACACCTGCCAGCGCGTGGAAGCCGATCGAGTTGCCTTCCGAACATGAGGAGCAGAATAGATGAAAACTGATCCCATGAACAACAGCAGCGAGGCCACTGTCGAGCTCGACGGCAACGTCCTCGACCGACTCGCAGACCTCATCTGCGGCGACGACAGCACCCCCTACTATCGGACCGGCCGACAGATCACCGCCCTGTTCGAGGCCGCAGGCTGGCGCCGCGTAGGCGACGTCAACGGCGGTCGCCGTGAATGGGTCCTCCATACGTTGCGTCGCCGCCGCGACCCTGATGGGCTCCGCCGGCTGCTACTCCGCCTCGCCGACCCCCGCGAATATCTCGGCGACGACGAGGCGCGGTGTCACCTCGTCGACGACCTCAACGGGCTACTCGCCGTGGAGGGCTACCAAATCCGCTACGCATCGGGCCGGCCCGAACTCGTCACGCAGACCCCGACGATGACGCGACCTACCATGCAAGTGCCGCTGGAACTCACCGCGAGCCTCGGCAATATCCTGAAAGACCCAGACTTCGGCCGCCACCTCACCGACCGACTCAACGAGGCCCACATCTGCTGGCAATCCGGTGCCTGCACCGCCGCCGTCATCATGCTCGGAAGCCTGCTCGAAGGCGTCCTCTACGACGTGGCGCTCGCTCAACACACCGGAGGCCCGCGCCCCACCGATCACCTGGAGTCGCTGATCGATTTGGCTGCCGAGAAAAAGTGGGTCGCTCGAGACGTGACCGACTATGCCCACGTATTGCGCAACCACCGCAACCTGGTACACCCAAAGAAACAGATCAAGCAGCACTACTCGCCCGATGACGACACTGTCCGGATCGCCTGGAACGTCGTCGTAGCCGCACTGAACGACCTCGAACAGCTCAAGGCATAGACGCTGTTCCAACCGGGATCGGATCAACATGGCGCACGGGACGATCGGGCCATCCGGGGCCGCGCGATCACCACGCTGGCACCCCATCAACGCGCTTGGCCCGAGCGCGTCAGAGTCCCAACGCGACCGCTTGAGACGCCGCACGAGAAAAGACCCAACGATGGGGCAGCCGTGACGTGCTGCCCAAGAACCTCTCAACTCATGATCATGCCGTCATCGTGGGAGGCCACGAGAGCGTATTACCAAGGCAGGCAGCGCATTACTCAAGATACGTGGGCGCCTTGCCGCCAATAGCGAGCGAAGGTTTTGGACGAATTTCTCACGACACAGCTACCACCGCCCGCTGCAATGCAAGCGGCAGACGCCGCTGCGTCTCCGACCGCCATTGGGCAGGGTTTACGCTGTGGCACGCGGCCACCGCCAGATCCGGAAGTTGGTCCACAACATACCGACGATCACGCGGCGGCCGCACCTCGTCCACCCGGCCCCACCAGCAACATCCCAAACGGGCGAGGAATCAGGCTGCGGTGATGGTCCACAGCAGGTTGGTGCTGCTGTCCCAGCTCCACTGTTTGACCGGGGAGCCGGATGCGACCTGGCCGCCGCCGTCGAGCACCAGCCCGGTCGCCCGGTTGGCGATGCGGTAGCGCCGGTTGCCCTGGTCGGTGATCTGCCACTGTTGGCTGTTGCTGCCACTCCAGGACGCCTGCTGGGCTGCGGACCCGTTGGCGGTGAGCCCGTAGCCGTCGATGACCATGCCGGTGGTCCGGTTGACGATCCGGTAGTAGCCGGTGCCCAGGTCGACGATCTGCCATTGGAGATTGGTGCTGCTGTCCCAGCTCCACTGTTTCAGCGGCGCCCCGGCGGCGGTGGCGCCACCGCCGTCCAACGCCAGGCTGCTGGTGACGTTGCTGATGCGTTGGTACGTGGCGGGGTTGAAGGTCACCCGCAGAGAGGCGATGGCGTCGTTGTTGCCGGTGTTACGCAGGTCCGGGTTGTCGGCGTTGAACGTCCAGCTGGTGCCGCTGAAGTTGTCGTTCGCGTACCCGATGATCTGGTGTCCGGTCGGCACCCGGACCGACGAGACGCTGCGCAGCCCGATCCCGGCAGACTGGAGTTGGGCGGCGGTGTAGCTGCCGACGGCGAGGGCAGCCCCGGTGCCGTAGTCGACGTCGGCATACACCCCCAGCGCCGCCGTCGGGGTGGAGCCACCACCGAGGGTGGGAATGGGGCCGGAGAAGGTCAGCTTCACCACGTACGCAGGTGCGCTGAACGGCGCGCTCGACGACGGCAGGGTGATCCGGAGCCCGGAGGCGTCCTGGGTACGGGTTGGCAGGTTGAGGTAACTGCCGGCGGTCGACCCGAGGAGTTGCACCCCGGTCAGTGTGCTGAGGTTGATCCGGTTCGTCGACAGCGTGGTGATGTTCACCGTGCTGCCCGGCCAGCCGAGGATCGTCGCGTACAGGATGCGGTTGTCCTTGGTACGGGTGAACCGGATGTCCTGCGCGTTGCCGGCGACCGGTGCCACGAAGTAGCCGCCGCCCATCTTGGTCGGCCCTTCGCCGTACGCCGACCAGGCGCGCGTCGAGTAGACGGACTCGCCGAAGCGTCGGAGGTAGTCCCCGATGCCGAGCAGGATGCTGCGCTGGCCGGACGGGATGGTGCCGTCGGCCATCGGCGCGATGTTGAGGACCATGGTGCCGTTCTTGCTGACCCGGTCGATCAACGAGTGCAGCATCTGGTTCAGCGAGTAGTAGCCAATGCCGACCGTGTAGCACCAGCTGGAGCTGCTGATGCTGTCGTCGGTCAGCCAGTATGGGTTGCGGATCTCGGCGGGCCCGCCGCGCTCGTAGTCGTAGACCGTGCCGCCGTTTTCCAGGCCGTCCTTGTAGGTGGCGACGACCTCCTTGTCCCAGGCGACGGCTCGGTTGTAGTAGTACGACAGGAACTTCAGTCGTTGCGCGTCGCTGATCCGTCTCAGGTCGAAGTCCTGCCAGATGAGGTCCGGCTGGGCCTGGTCGATGACCTCGCGCAGCTTGTCGTACCAGAGCTGCTCCTGCGCGGCGGTGCCGAGTTGCCCGTAGAGCTTGCGCAGACTGGGGTCGGACTGCTGCGGCGCCCATTGGTAGAAGCCGGTGAAGTTGAACGCGTGGTGCATCGCGACCAGAACCTTGAGCCCTCGGCCGCGGATAGCGTCGGTGTGCAGGCGGAGCAGGTCGAGCTGGGGGCCCTTGGCCACCGAGTTCCATTCGTTGACCTGGCTGTTCCACATCGAGAAGCCATCGTGGTGCTCGGCCACCGGCCCGGCGAACTTCGCGCCGGCGTCGACGAACAGCTGCGCCCACTCGTCCGGGTCGAAGTTGCCGCCGGCCGACCTCAGCTTCGGCGCGAACTGCACGAACCGGCCGGACCGGTCGTACGCGCCGTTGATGAAGTTGTGGTACGGCCAGGCCGACGGGTCGCCGTAGGTGTTGCGGTGATGGTTGTTCTCGCCCGAGCCGGAGTTGTACATGTTGCGCGGGTACCACTCGTTGGCGAACGCCGGGACGCTGAACACGCCCCAGTGGTAGTAGATGCCGAACTTGGCGTCCTGGAACCACTCGGCGGCCGGGGGATGTTGGCCGACCGACGCCCAGGTCTCGGAGTAGTTGGTCGGCCCGGGGATGGCGGCGCGGGCGGGGATCGCGCGGATCAGACCACTGGCGCCAACGGCAGCGGCGGCTCCTCCCACACCGAGAGCGGACAGCAGGGTGCGACGGGTGATCGGGGGACGGGACATGGGAATCCCTCCAGGGGAAAGGTGGTGGCAGGCGGCGGGGCATGCAACTGGAAGATCCGACGTTAACCGTTCCCATTACTTGCTGTCAATGCGATTATTGTCCAATTTGATGTTTTTAGCGCAGAGAATCGGTAGGATCAATGCAGTCAGAGAATTGAAACATCAGACGTATTAGGCTTGGGTTTCGACGCTGCCATGCGCAGGAACTCCGCCAGCCCGGCCCGGTCGATCTTCGAGCAGCGGCTCGCCGACGGCGGCCTGGCCAGCATCGCCCGCGCCCTCAACGACAACGGCGCCCCATGCCCGTTCGGCGCCGACCCAGCACGCAACCCCCACCGCAGCGGCCGCCAATGGATGCTCACCACAGTCGCGGCGACCCTGGCCAACCCCCGCTAAACCGGGCGGCAGGGAACGGGAACCGCCCGCAACGCTAAGGGAAGTCACGCTTCGTGGGGAAATAATGCGTCCCGAAGGGAGAGGGTGGTCGATACCTCCGCCCCAGACGAAGCGGTGCCGCTACAGAACGGGTTCACCCACCCCGGCCTCGTCGCCCGTGCCCAGAACCGCACCAGCGCCCGGTTCAACCGGGATCCGGCCCACCTGTCCCCGGCTCGACCTGGCGAAGCGCTACCAGGTCGAGCCGCTGGCGAGCGGTGGGTCGACCGGAACGCGGTCGACCCACCACCCGACAACCCGCTCGGGACCGGGGACAGCCCTAACCGACCCTGACCAGGTCGAAACGGTCGAACACCATAACGTACCCGCTGGAGCTCGGGTTCTTGCCGACGGCAACGGCCCGGACTGTGTGGTTGCCTGCGGACAGCGACAGCGTTCCGTAGTCGGTCCCGTAGTAGCCCACGTTCCCGTACTGGTCCTGCGGTGGGCCGACCATGACACCGTCGATGTAGAGGGCGTGGAACGCCCGGTTGGTGAGGCGCTTTTCGACCGCGCGCAGGTCGTAGACGCCGGAGGTGCTCACCGGGAGGGTGAACTGGAGGTACTGACCCCTGGCGGTTCCGTCCAGGGCGGCCGCCGCACCGCCGCTGGCCCCGGCCTCGGTGAAGGCCCGGCCGGCCAGGCCCGGTGAGGCGGTCATCGGCAGCGACTCCGCCTCGTACCGGGTGACCGGTGCGCTCGCCGTGGCCGGGGTGACCAGGACCTTGTACACCGCGTTACCGGGCAGCGTGCCGAGGGAGACGGTTGCGCCGTTCGAGGCCAGCGTCACGTCCGAGTCGAACACGACAGTCGGCGCGGAGAGGGTCGATGCGTTGCTGATCCGTTCCGCCCGCACTCGGACGACGTTGGACAGCGCCAGCGCTGACGCGTTGTTCAGTCGTAGCGACACATCCTGGTCGCTGGCGGTCTGATTACCGATGAGGAGCACGCCGCGGCGCTGCCCGGTGTCCAGCGAGCCGAGCGCGTCGACCGTGGTCGCCGATGACGAGGTGACGTTCACCATCCGGCCGGTCATGGTCTTGTAGGTGTTGTAGTTCCACCACACACCCTTGGGTAGGGTCCCGGTCGCCTTGTCGGCGGAGTTGCCCAACGTGGCGATGAAGTTGCTGTCGTCGCCGATGTAGTCCCAGTCCGAGGTCAACGCGTCCTCCAGACCGTTGGGAACGCTCCGCTCGAACTGCGCGAGCCAGCGGACGTTCGGTCCCGCCGCCCAGGCGTCCGGATTGCCGTAGCTGCTGCCCTGGTACTCGGTGATCGCGATCGGCATCGGGGTGATGCCATTGGCCTGCATCCAGCTTCTGATCTGCGCCGTGTGGCCGGGCACGTCCGTCGTGGTCGGGTTCAGCTCGTGCCAGGACAGGACGTCGGGCAGGCAGCGGTTGTCGCGGCAGTAGGTAAGGAACTGCTGCAGCTTGGTGAAGTTGTAGGCGCTGAGCTCCGGAGCCTCGACCCGGTACGACGAGTTGCGGGCCTTCACCGCGTCGTAGGCCACCTTGTGGGCTTGGAAGTAGGTGGTGGTGTAACGGCTCCCCCACTGCGCTTCCGGCTCGTTCCAGGGAATCCAGGCATTGACCTGGTAGCCCTTCTGCTCCGCCTCGGACATGACGCCGTTGACGATGGTCGTCCAGGTGCTGAAGTTGCCGTTGTCGCCCGGGCGGTAGCTGCGGTACGGGCTGCTCGGGTTCGCCGTGTAGTAGTAGAGACCGACCCGCAGGTTCGCGCCGGTCGCGGAGACCCGCTGGTACGTCGCGGTGTCGTAGAGGCTCGGCAGGTTGGGGTGGTGGTCGGCGCCTCTCAGCGACCTGACCTTCACGCCGTCCACGAGATACTGCGCGGGCGAGGTCGCCGAGATTCCGTGCAGGAAGCCGCTGGCGATCTGGGTGGCCGGGCCCCGGTCGGCGCCGTAGTCGACCGTGATGGTGCTGGTGGCCGCCGCCTGCGCCGCGGGGGCCTCGACCGCGGCCAGGCCGGCGGCCACGAGGATGCCGGCGGCGACGGCGGTGAACGTTCGTCCTGTTCTGACGGATGTCATCGATCTCCTCCTGGGAAGATCCGGGGACGGGAGCCGCGGTCGCCGGAGGTCCGGCGCGCGGGCGGAACGCGCACCGTGCGGCGGTGCACGGTGCGGTGGTGCGTGGTGCGGCGGTGCGTGGTGCGGCGGTGCGTAGTGCGGTGGTGCGCCCGCACCGGTGGTGGTGGTTCCAGTGGACCGGCGGGCCGGCGACCGCGTTCAGGTCGTTCGGTAGGGGCTGAGTCGTCCGCACATGCCGAACGGCCGCTGGTCGGGCTCGGGCACCGTCCGCACGCGGACGTTCGCCTCGGCCAGGTGCGCGCCCGAGCCGTCGGCCAGGGAGCGCAGGCGACGCCGGACCTCGCGGAGGGAGGCGGCGGGACCGGCGTCGAGGATGCGGTGCCAGGCCGCGGTCCGGGTCGCGGTCAGCGACACCGCCGCGCGGTAGAGGCTCCACAGCGACGTGGGGTCACCGGCGGCCAGGTCGCGCCGGATCGCGAGGTAACCCCGCACCGCGAGGTCACGGCGGTCGCGGGCGCGGCGCTCGGCCGCCGGGGAGGTGGCGGGATCCGGCCCGACACTGGCGGCTTCGGCGTACGCGGCGGGGTCCGCGAGAATCTCCGGCGGGAAGGTGAGGACGGCGTCCCCGGCCTCCGGCAGCCCGGAGTTCTCCATGATGACCACCACCCGCAGGTCGCCGAGGTTGACCGCCCGGTGCACCGTCCCAGGGGTGAACCAGACGACGGTGCCCGGCAGCAGCGGCGTGGTACCGGGACCTGCGGGGGTCAGGGTGTGCAGCTCGCCGCGCCCGCCGACGACGACGTACGCCTCGGTGCACGCCGTGTGCAGGTGCGGCGAGCCTCCGTGGCAGCCGTCGGACGCCGCCCAGGGGTAGACCTCGAGTCCGGATACGCCGATGCCGTTTGGGAGATTCACCACGGATGCTCCTTCAGGTACTTCTCGACGCGATCGGCGTCCCACGTCCCGTCGGCGACCATGACGCGGTACCGACGTCGCAGGGTGGTGCCGGCGGGCAGGGTCACCTCGTCGGCGAACGCCAGCGATGGATTGATCGCCGGGAAGGGCTCGTTGCGGACGAACCAGACCGGCGGGCTGTCCTCGGCGGCCGGGTCGGGGACCACGACCAGGGTCGAGGCCGCGTCGACGACGTCGTGCGTGCCGGTGTAGGCGAGCCACGCCGCGCGCCGGCCCATCACCTGCGGCCCTTCCAGGCCGCCTGCGGCCAGGATGGTGCCGCCGGTCAGGTCCCGTGGTCCGCGCCAGAAGAAGCCGCTGTAACCGGCCGCCTCCCGGCCGAAGATGGTCGGGCTGCCGATCTCCAGCCGTGCGCCGCTGACGTTGGTCAGCGCGGTGGCGACGGTGAGCTCCCAGGTGCCGGCCGCCGCGTCGACGTCGTGGACGGCGATGTCGCGTCGCTCCTCGATCCAGTGCCGGCCCCGGGCGTTGTGCCAGTGCACCTGCTCGGTCAGGTCGAGCCGGTCGACCTCGGCGTCGAACCGAGAGAACGCGCGGTGTCGCAGTGAGCCGACGTTGTCCAGCCGGCGGTAGCCCGCGTCTCGCACGTAGCTGTAGCCACCCCAGAAGTTGTCCCCGGACAGGTGGGAGATCGTCATCGCGAGGCCCTTGTGCCAGCGGTGGTCGTGCGGGCGGTGCGCCGAAACGAGGTTCCCGGCGGTGGTACGGATCGGGTGGAAGAAGGGCGCCGGGCACTCCCACGGGTCCGCTTCGGCGCCGTACACGTACGACACCAGTTCCTGCTGCCGCACGCTGACCGTCACGGCTGTGCCGATGTCGTGCCGGACCCGCAGCGCGGAGCCGTCCGGGAGGTCAGGTGTCATGCGCTGCTCCTCGCCGGCGCCCAGCCGGCCGTGTGGCCGTGCAAGGCGTGGTAGAACGGGTTCTCCGGGACCAGTTCGCTCCGTCGGACCGACCGGCCGGTCAGGGCCGACTGGTAGAGGGCGGTGACGAGTTCGAGGGTGCGCCGTGCGCTCGCCCCACTGGCCGGTGGCCGCACACCGGCCCGCATTGCCGCCAACAACAGCGAGAACTGAGCCGTGTGTGAGCTGGGTACGTCGGCCTCCGGCGGCTGCCACCGCCGCTGACGGTCCTCGTCCACCTCCGGTGCGGCGGTGTACGTCCAGTCGCTGTTGCGGTAGCCGTACAGGTGGGTGAGTTCGACTGTCGCGTCGGTCAGGTCGATCCGCAGGTAGCTCTCCTCACGGGGCGACAGGACGCTGTTGGTGATGCTGGCCAGCGCGCCGTTGGTGAACCGGACGAGGGCGAGCGAGACGTCCTCGGTCTCGACGTCGCGGTCCAGCCGCCCGGCGAGTGCAGTGACCTCTTCCCAGGGCCCGAGCAGGGTCAGCAGCAGGTCCATCTGGTGGATCCCGTGTCCCATGGTCGGACCGCCTCCCTCGGACGCCCAGCTACCGCGCCAGGGGACGGCGAAGTAGGCGGGCGGGCGGTACCAGGCGGTCGTGCACTGTGCCAGCAGCGGTCGGCCCAACTCACCCGCCGTGATCAGCGCGGCGGCGTGCCGCGCGGCGGAGCCGAACCGGTGTTGGAACACCACCGAGGCGTACGCCCCGCTGGTCTCCTCGGCCACGGCAATCCGATCGAATTCGGCGAGCGTGCGGCACGGTGGTTTCTCCACCCAGGCCCAACTGCCGGCGGAGAGGACTGTTTCGATCTGCCCGATGTGTTCGGCCGGTGGCGTGCACACGTGCACCAGGTCCGGTTGTCGCGCGGCGAGCATCTCGTCGAGATCGGTGTAGCCGGCGGTGATGCCGGCCAGCTCGCAGAACTCCGCGGCCCGGGACGGGTCCGCGTCGACCGCGGCGACGAGTTCGACCCGGTCCCGGTGGGCCTGGATGGCGGGCAGGTGGCTACCGGTGGCGATTCCGCCGGTCCCCACCACGGCCACCCGGATGGGCTCGTTTCGACGTGTCACGCGGCCGACTCCTTAGAGGGTTGGTTCGAGGGCGACGGGTTCACTGGCCGGACCGCCGGTCCCGGGCGGCCACGGAGGTCGGATCGACGAACCGCAGGGCGACGAGCAGTAGCGCGAGGGTGGTCAGCATGTAGACCACCGCCATGGCGTTGATCTCCTGTGAGGCGAGCTCGCCGGCCTGGACCGCCGCGCCGTATAGCGCGACGACGAGTGTCTGGCTGTCCGGTCCGGAGACGAGAAAGGTCAGCTCGAACTGGCCGACCACCCGGACCAGGGTCAGGACACCTGCCGCGAGCAGGCCGGGCACCAGCAACGGCCCGAGGATGTGCACGAAGACACGTCGGTTCGTCGCCCCGCATACCCGAGCCGCCTGCTCGACGCGAGGATCGATCTGCTCCACGAACGGGATGAGCACCAGGACCGCGAATGGGATGGCGGGAACCAGGTTGACCAGCACGATCCCCGCCAGGGTGTCGTTGAGTCTCAGCCGGTAGACCAGGGTCGCCAGCGGCACCGCGTAGGTCATCACGGGCACCACCTGCGGTACGAGGAACAGCAACAAAAGCAGCTTGCGGCCCGGGAAGGTCAGCCGGGCCAGCACGTACGCGGTCGGCAGCGCGACCACCAGCGTGACCGCCACGACGGTCACCCCGACCTCGACCGTGGTCACCAGCAGCTGTCCCAGGTCGAAGGTGGCCCACGACTGCGTGTACCAGCGGGTGGTGTAGGCGCGCGGCAACCAGCCTTCGGCGAGCTGCGCGGTGAGCGAGGCGAGCAGGACGGTGGCCACGGCCAGCAGCAGGCCACCGACGAAGAGCCAGAGCCCGCCCCAGGTGATCGCGCCGGTGAGCGTGTGACGGATGGGCCGGCGTCCGGCTTCGGGGAGCGTGGCAGTGGTTTCCTCGGCGGACGTGACGGCGACGTCGGTCATCCCTTGCCCCCGCTGGTCGGCCCTCGGTGGAACAGACCACGCCCCCAGAGCACGAGGCCGAGGACGGCCAGCTGGACGACCGCCATGATCACGGCGGCGGCGGACGCGGTCGGGTAGTGCCCGTAGCTGTACTCGGTGTAGGCGATCTTCGAGAGCACGCGGGTCGGGCCGGCGTCGTTACCCACCAGTGTGGCGGAAGGAAACACTCCGAACGCCAGCACGAACGACAGGCAGAACGTGATCGTCATCCCGGGCAGCAGCAGCGGGAAGGTCACCAGCCAGAACCGCTGGGCGGGACGCGCACCGCAGACCGCCGCGGCCCGCTCCAGGCTGGGGTCGATGCCGGAGGTGTAGCCGACCATCAGCAGGAACGCGAAGGGCAGCCCGGTGAACACCAACGACAGCAGCACCCCGGTGAAGTTCCCGACCAGTTGCAGGGGCTGGTCGATCACCCCGGTGTTCAGCAACGCCCGGTTGAGCCAGCCGGACGGGCCGAGGAACTCCTTCATCGCCGAGGCGACGAAGACGGTGCCCAGGGTCATGGGCACCAGGACGATCGCCATGATGGTGCGCTTGGCCCGGACCGTCCCGCGCATGCGGTACGAGATCGGCACCGCCAGCGCGACGTTGATGATCGAGGCGGCGAGCGCCAGTTCCAGCGTGACCAGGATCGACTCGCGGCTTCCGTGGTTGTTCACGAGCCGGTCGGCGAAGAAATCGTGATAGGCCGAGTACCAGCCGTCCGCCCCCTGCAGGGACAGCCCGACGCCGTAGCCCAGTGGATAGACGAAGAACACGGCCATGAACACCACACCGGGTACGGCCAGCCACAGCGTCGGTATGACGCCCCGCTGGCGGGCCCGGTCCCGCCAGGTGAGCCGGTACGCCTCGGCGTGGTCGGGACCGGCGGCGGTGGCTCCGGAGTGCCCGCCCGCCCTCACGACGGCTCCCGGCCGACCAGCAGGGCACGGTCGGTGGCCGGCGCTGCCTCCGCCGGTGCGGGGAAGGTCCGGATCCGATCCGGCGCGACGACGGCGACCGCCCGTTCGCCGGGCCGGAACGGCTGGTCCGACCGACCGTGCAGCAGGCGGCCGCCGGGACCGGTCCCCTCGACGGCGAAGGTCCGGCCCTGGTACTCGCACACGCGCACGTCGATCGGCAGCTCGTTCCCCGTGCCGCCTGCGGGTTCTCGGGTGATCAGCAGGTCCTCGGGTCGGATCATCGCGACGACGCTGCCCTGCTCCGGCAGGCCGCTTGCGGGGTCGTCGATCCGTAGCGCGACGGGACCGGCGTCGACCACCCCGGCAGTCAGCTCCCCCGGCACGCTGTTGCGGTAGCCGACGAACGCGGCCACGAACGCGTTGGCCGGCCGCTCGTACACCTCGGCGGGCGTGCCGACCTGCTGGACCGCCCCGTCGCGGAGCACCACCAGCCGGTCGGCCAGGGACAGCGCCTCGACCTGGTCGTGTGTCACGTAGATCGTGGTCAGGCCGAGCTGCTGATGCAGCGACCTGATCTCGGTGCGCAGATCCAACCGCAGGCTCGCGTCAAGGTTGGACAGGGGCTCGTCCATCAGGACCAGGCGCGGTTCGACGACGACGGCGCGGGCGATCGCCACCCGTTGCTGCTGGCCTCCGGAGAGCTGGCGGGGATACCTGTCGGCCTGGGCCCGCAGCCGTACGAGGTCGAGAGCCCGCCAGACCCGCTCGCCCCGTTCGGGCTTCGGGCACCCGCGCATCCGCAGGCCGAAGGCGATGTTGTCGGCCACGGTCAGGTGCGGGAAGAGCGCGTAGTTCTGGAAGACCATGCCGATGCCGCGCTTCTCCGGTGGCAGCCGGTCGATGCGCCGGCCATCGAGGCTGATGGTGCCGGTCGTCGGTTCGAGCAGCCCGGCCAGCAGGTTCAGCGCCGTCGACTTCCCGCAACCGGACGGCCCCAGCAGCGCCACGAACTCTCCAGCCGGCACGTCGAGGTCGAGGCCTTCCAACGCGGTGAACGAGCCGAACTCGCGGCGCAGGGCGCGGATCCGCAGCGCACCACCGGCGCTGTGCTCACCGGTCATTTCTTCGAGCCGATCAGCTTGTTCCAGATGTCGTACTTGGCCTGTACGTGGTCGCCGACCACGGGGTTACGGACCTGCGCCGTCGCCAGGAGCCGCTTGTTGAAATCGGGGCTCCCGAACTGCTGGTACCGCGTCCGCGCGTCCGCGGGAGCCATCGACAGGTCCACGCCCTGGACCGGGAAGGCCGCGCGGAACGGAATCGTCAGCGCCTGCTGCTGGGGCTGCAGCAGGTACGTGATCAGGGCCAGCGCGACGGCCAGGCGAGCCGGATCGACGCCCTTCGGCACGGCGGCCCACTGCGCCACCTCGATCGTGTACGGGTTGTCGAAGGCCTGCAGGGCGAAGTGGCTGCCGAGTACACCCTTGGCCTTCATCTGGACGTCGAATCCGGTCTCACTCACCGCGATGTCGAGTGATCCCTTGGCGAGCGCGTCGAAGGTGTCGACGGTCTTGGTGGCGTAAGGCGCCGTGTACCTGTTCAGTTCCTCCAGATACGCCCAGGTCTTCGTCCAGGTCGACGGGTCGGCCGGATTCGTGTCGCCGAGCATGTGGGGCAGCGCGTCGGTGAACTGGTTGGCCGGCCCGCTGCCGGTTGGTACGGCCGCGTACCCGAACCGGCCCGGATGGGCCTTTGCCCAGGCCAGCAGGTCCTGCGCGGTCTTCGGCGGATTCGGGACCGTCCGGGTGTTGTACGCAAGCACCGGGCCGTCCGGCTGACCGGAGATGATCATACCGTTGCCCGCCAGGGCGTCCTGCAGCTGCCGGGCGGCCGGCGTCATCACGGTGGCGGGATCGGGCAGGGCGGAGGCATAGCCGGGCAGCAGCGGTACGACGGTCTGCTGCTTGGCAAGCAGGGACAGTCCCTCGGTGCCGGTGAGCACCAGATCGTCGGTGACGTTGCCCGACTGCTGCTGGGCGTAGAGCTTGCCGACCACGTCGCTAGGGGTACCGCTCTCGTACCGTACCGACGACACCAACTGCGAATGTTCCTTGGCGAAGTTCTCGATGATCGGCTTGGTCAGGGCAAGAACCCCGGACACGTCCAGGATCCGTAGTTCGACCGGCTCGGACGGCAGGTCCGGCACGGTGGTCGGGGGCGCCGTGACCGGGGCACGTTCTGGAGCGGCACAGCCGGTAACGGCCGTGACCACGAAGGCGAGGACGGTCAGGAGCGCGGCGGGACGGGAACTCGTCATGGGCGGTCCTCCTGGTGATGATATGGGGAGGCGGTGCCGGTGATGGCCGCCGACGGACGTCGGCGCACGGCGGTGCGACGGACACGCGACACACCCGACGCGGGCCGGCCCCGTTGGCCATGGGTTGCGACATGAACCACCCGGGACCAGGTCGGCGGCCCGCCCGTGGATCCACCGGACGCCAATCCGGCCAGGGTGGGGCACGAGTGCCGCCCGGAGTTCCAGCCGTGTCGAAGCGAGGCGGCCACGCCGGGTCCGAGCGCGACGGAACCGAGCGCAGTACCCTGCCAACGGACGGCAACCATCACCGACCAGCCACTGGCGAATGTGTCGAGTTACCGCAGAAAAATTAGACTGGAATCTATGTTGGATTGACGATAGTGATCGATCACTTTCTTGTCAACGTCGATCGATCACCGCCGCCCACCAGGGGGAATGAGAGAGATGGCTATCGGGCATGCCGCGTCGGACGGTCCTACCGGGAAGGCCGCCACGATCCATGAGGTCGCCCGCGTCGCCGGGGTCTCCCACCAGACGGTGTCCCGGTTCCTCAAGGGCCAGGGAGGGCTCAAACCCCAGACGGTGCAGAAGGTCACGCGGGCCATCGAGCTGCTCAACTACCGGCCGAACCTCGCCGCGAGATCGATGCGGACCCGGCGGTCGGGCAGGGTCGCCGTCGTGCTGCCCGGACCCGCCGACTACGTACCGACTCGGTTGCTCAACGGCGCCGCCGACGTGGCCCACGAGTCCGGCTACCTGTTGGACGTGGTCGGGCTCGAGGGAGATGCGTCGGCCAGGGCCGAGCGGATGCGCACCTTGCTGCACCCCGAGAATGTGGACGGCATCCTGTCCTTCACCCCGCTCAGTACCGGGATGGCGGGCGTCGACCTGACCTCCTTTACGGTGCCGGTGCTGGTCGAGGGCGAATATGACGACAACATGCGGGCGCAGGGTCTACTGGCGGATGCCTCAACGATGGCCCAGATCGTCCGCCGGCTGGCCGCCGACGGGCACCGACGTTTCGTCCACGTGGCCGGCTCCGACCTGTGGACCTCCGCGCGCAACCGCCGCATGGTGTACGAGACGACCGTTGCGCAACTCGGCCTCACCTCCTGTGCGGTTGTCGAGGGCGATTGGACCGTCCGGTCCGGCTGGGACGCCGCCACCACGGTGATAGCCCGGTGCGGGGCCACCGCCGTGCTGGCCGCCAACGACCGGGTGGCCTTCGGGATCATCCAGGGCCTGCAGAGTATGCAGGTCGACGTGCCCGGGCAGGTCAGTGTCGTCGGCTGGGACGATGAGGAGATCGGCCGGTTCATGCGGCCCGCGCTGTCGACCGTCAGCATCGATCGGGAACGGCAGGGCCGGGAGGCGATGGGGCGGCTCCTCGCCCTACTTCGCGGCGAGGCCCCGGCAAGCCTTCCGGCCCCCTCTGACTTCAGCCACCTGGTACTACGCGAATCCACCGGCCCGGCGCCGGATGCCCCGCCGCCCGTTTGAACCCGACCGTCGACACCCGGCTGGTCGCGGTGGAGCGGCCTCGGCGGGGCGTCGGGGCCAATCTCTGAGGACCGTCGTGGGAGCGAGCACCCCGCGACGCCAAGCTCGCTCACGCTCACGCCGTGCCTCCACCGCGGCGGCCCGGGCCGAGCAGGGTCCTGCTCAGCCCGGGCCAGGCGCTGGCCGGCTCGGACCGGTGTTCGGGTGGCGGCCGCGTGACCACCCGTGTTCCCACATGCGCCACCGACCAGGGTCATCGACAACGAGCTGCGCATGCTGGGCCCACCGCCTGAGGAGACCGGCGGGCTCAGATGGCGGTGATGATCCACTGGTTGTTGGCGCTGCTGTTCGGCGCCCACATCGCCACCGTGGAGCCGGAGGTGGCATTACCCATGCCGTCCAGCGCCGTGCCGGTCCCCCGGTTGATGATTTGGTAACGGCCGCTGCCCACGCTGTTGAGCCGCCACTGCTGGTTGTTTCCACCGTTCCACGGCGCCTGCAGGGCGCTGGCCCCGTTCGCGGTGTTGCCCCAACTGTCCACGACCATGCCGTTGGTGCGGTTGACGATCCGGTAATAGCCACCGCCCGCGTCGATCAGCTGCCATTGCAGGTTGGAGCTGCTGCCGTCGCTCCACTGTTTCACCACCGAGCCCGAGGCGACGCTCCCGCCGCTGTCCAGCACCAGGCCGGTCGCTCCGTTGGCGATCTTCACGTAGCCGGTGGGAGTGGGCCCGGTGCCGAGCGCGGGAATCTGGCCGGAGAAGGTCAGCTTCACCACGTACGCCAGGGCGCTGAACGGTGCGGTGGTCGACGGCATGGTCAGGCGCAGTCCGGAGCCGTCCTGGGTGCGGTTGGGCAGGTCGATGTAGGTGCCGGCCGTCGAGCCGAGCAGCCGTGCCGACGTCAGGGTGCTGAGGTTGATCCGGTTCGCGCCCAGCGTGGTGATGTTCAGGGTGCCGCCCGGCCAGCCGAGCACCGTGGCGTACAGGACGGTGTTGTCCTTGCTGCGGGTGAAGCGGATGTCCTGCCCGGTGCCCTCGCGGGGGGTCTGGAAGGAACCGCCGCCCATCTGGGTGGGGCCCTCGCCGTGGACCGACCAGGCCCGGGTGGAGTAAACCGCCTCCCCGAACCGGCGCAGGTGGTCACCGAATCCCTGCAGGATCGTGCGCTGGCCGGACGGGATAGTGCCGTCGGCCATCGGCGCGATGTTGAGCACCATCGTGCCGTTCTTGCTGACCCGGTCGATGAGCGCGTGCATCAGGGACTTGGTGGAGTAGTACCCGATGCCCTGGGTGTAGCACCAGCTCGAACTGGAGACGCTGTCGTCGGTCAGCCAGTACGGGGTCTGGATGGCCGCCGGGCCGCCGCGCTCGAAGTCGTAGACCTCACCGCGGTTGTTGAAGCCGTCCTTGTAGGTGGCGACGACGTCCTTGTTCCAAGCGACCGCCTTGTTGTAGTAGTACGACAGGAAGTTCAGCCGATACTGCTCCGGGATCTTGGACAGGTCGAAGTCCTGGTAGATGAGGTCCGGCTGATAGCCGTCGATGACCTCGCGCAGCTTGTCGTACCACAGTTGATATTCGGCTGTGGAGCCGAGTTGGCCGTAGAGCTTCTTCAGGCTGGCGTCGGACTGGGCCGGAGCCCACTGGAAGAAGCCCGTGAAGTTGAACGCGTGGTGCAAGGACACCCAGAGCTTGAGGCCCTTGGCCCGGATGGCGTCCGCCTGCAACCGCAGCAGGTCCAGACGTGGTCCCCGGGCCACCGAGTTCCACTCGTTGACCTGGCTGTTCCACATCGAGAAGCCGTCGTGGTGCTCGGCCACCGGCCCGGCGAACCTGGCCCCGGCGTCGACGAAGAGCTGCGCCCACTCGTTGGGGTCCCAGTTGCCGCCGGCCGACTTGAGCTGGGGCGCGAACTGCACCCAGTTGCCGGCCTTGTCGCGGGCCCCGTTGATGAAGTTGTGGTACGGCCACGCCGCCGGGTCGCCGTACACGCTCTTGTGGTGGTTGTTCTCGCCTGAGCCGTTGTTGTACATGTTGCGCGGGTACCACTCGTTCGCGAAGGCGGGGACGCTGTACACCCCCCAGTGGTAGTAGATGCCGAACTTGCCGTCCTGGAACCACTGGGCGGCCGGCGGGTGCTGATCGACCGACGCCCAGGTCGGGGTGTAGCTCTGCGGCCCTTCGGTGGCCAGGGCCAGCCTCATCCGGGACAGTCCGGTGGCCGTGGCGATGCCGGTGAGCCCGACGGCGGCCAACAGCCGTCGCCGGTTGAGATGCGGAGAGGTTGGATTCATCGATGACATCCCTTCTCGTGGTCCGCCCACGGACCGACGGGGCCGCGGGTCTTTCGTCGGCGCGCCTCCGCTGCGACCTCTGGCACCGGGGCTGGGGGCACGTTCGCTTCGCTGCGCAGGCGTGACCAGAGCTGGCCAGCATCCGAGGTAACACCTGCATTCGTTGGGCTGCGCCGGGTGTCCACCGCCGGTGACTGGCCGCGGCCCGGACGCCCGCTGGGCCGCCGTAACCGCCGAATCACCGACTCGCTACTGCCCTGTTATCGCTAACATGAGCTCGACGTCCTTATGTAACAGTCGAATGAACGTCGATGTCAATAGGAGATTTCTTAGTCCCATCAAGAGCCCGCGAGAAGTAGCCCGCAGCATCCACCTCTCCGTCGTCGGCTTCGCTCGCCACGCCGCCACCAATCGTCGGGTCTGACGCGTAGAGGTGTGATCACAACTGGTCAGAGGTATTACGTATTAACATCAATGCCACTCCACGCACGCGGAGGTGACCCAGGCCGCGGGCCACTTCGTCACCTGCAATCCATCCGATGCCATCGACGACCGCCGAACACAACGTCGACAGGCGCCTATGTGTACGCCACACCAATCATCGACATTAGCGTTAACATTCCCGTCATCGCCGCAGGTGTGCGTCGCGACGGTGTAGGCGGCGACGGCGGTCACCAGGAGGAGGGCCGGAGGTTGGCCGCCCGCGGGGACGGCGGCGAGCAGGGCCGAGACGGGCAGCGGCGAGACGGGCAACGGCGACCGGCGGCGCACCAGTACCAGCGTGAACGCCGCTCCGGCGGCCAGCGCGTCGAGCCGGGTCGTCGGGCGGCAGAGGATCTCCCCCGGCCGCCCGACGGCCGTCATGACGCGGATCAACGTCGCGACGGCCGCGCCGAGCAGGGCGTCGCGTACGCCGCGGCGGCAACCCGTCGCCAGGCTGGCGCCTGCTGGGTGCCCGGTTGGTCTACGAAGATCACATCACCCGGGCGATGCGCCCTTCGCTACCGCAAGTAGCGGAGGACAGTAGCCGGGTTCGTTCCGGCGGGGCCGGCGCGGCCTATGGACGCCGGCCCCGCCGGAGGCGGGTCGCCGACTGTCAGGCGCGGGACCACTGCATGCTGGCCGCAGAGGCGCAGGTCCGCTGCTCCAGGGCGGCGCCCGGGGTGGTCGAGCCGCCGACCACGTTGAGGCACTTGTTGCTGTTGAGGTTGACCAACTGGTAGTAGCCGTCGCCGGTCGAACGCCAGGTGAACACCTGGTTGGCCCCACCGTGGCAGCTGTACTGGACGATCTGCGCGCCGTCGGCGGTCGAGAAGTCGCGCACGTCCGCGCACTTGCCGCTGTTGACGCTCTGCAGGGTGACGTTGCCGTTGCCGGCGTCGTTGAACCGCCACTGCTGCCAGGGGTTGCCGTTGCTGGTCCACTGGCCGATGACGGCCAGGTCGTTCAGGTTGGGCGACTGCACGTCGATGACCTGGCCGCTGTTGCGGTTGGTGACGCGGTAGGACGTGGCGGGAGTGCTGCTGGTGGCGAACTGCCACCAGTCGAGGTTGAACAGGTCACCGCCGCCGCCGGTGAAGCGCAGGTAGAGGTCGCGGGTGCCGGTCGCGCCGGTCACCGCGCACGACGTGTTCGCCCAGGTCTGCCAGCCGCCAGTGCCCGACACCCGGCAGGTGCCGACCAGGGGCCCGCTGGTGCTGTCCAGGCGTACCTCGATCGTGCCGCCGCTGGCGGCGGACGCGGTCCGGGCGGTGAACGAGGCCGCGCCGGCACCGAACGCCACGCCCTTGACCTTGATGTGGTCGCCGTTGTTGATCGACCACACGTTCTGCGTGCCGCCGCTGGCGGGCTGCGTCTCGACCCCGGAGGACCAGGCGATGGTTTCGGCCTCCTGACGCACGTACGGGTTCAACGTGCCGACCTGCGGCGCCCCGGCCGTGGTCATGTTCATGCTCGGGATCGTGCCGTCACTCCGGTAGGTGAACTTCTCCACCGCCACCGAGCGAGTGAAGCCGCCGCCGCCAGGCAGGGCCCCGTTGTGGTAGAAGAAGTACGACCCGCCGTTGAAGTCGACGACGCCCGGATGATTGGTGAAGCTGGCACCCTGACGCGGCATGACCGTCCCCCGATAGGTCCAGGGCCCGGTGGGCGTGGGCGCGGTGGAGTAGGCGATGAACTCACCACAGCACTCGGCGGCGAACACGTTGTAGTAGAGCCCGTTGCGCTTGTAGACCCAGGGGGCCTCCTCGTACAGCGTGGGCCGGCTCGCGTTGCCGTTGCGGGTGCCGAACCCGGCGGTGGTCAGCGGGATCTTCGTCGGGCTGCCCGAATAGGAGATCATGTCGGCGTTGAGCTTGACGTACCACAGGTTGGGGTTGCCCCAGTAGAGGTACGCCTGCCCGTCATCGTCGATCATCACGTTCGGGTCGATCTCACCGTTGCCGAGCAGCGGGCGGCCGATCGCGTCGCGGAACGGGCCGGTGGGGCTGTCGGCGACGCCGACGCCGATCACCATGCCGCCACCGCGCTGCTTCACCGGCACGTACCAGTAGAACTTCCCGTTGCGGGCCGCGACGTGACCGGCCCACGCGTCGGACTCGGCCCAGGAGAACGTGGCCAGACTCATCGGCGAACCGTGATCGGTCCAGTTGACCATGTCCGCCGAGGAGAACACCCGCCAGTCCTTCATCGTGAAGTACGTCGAACCGTCCTCGTCATGCCCGGTGTAGAGGTACACCCGACCGTCGTGCACCAGCGGCGCCGGGTCAGCGGTGTAGATCGTCTGCACGATCGGGTTGTCGGCGTGGGCCGGGCTTCCCGGGAGCAGCGTCGCGATCAGGAACAGGCTCACGAGCCAGGCGCCGGCGCGTCTGATCCGGGCCCTGGCCGCAGGTGGGGTTGGGACTGCCATCGTCATCTCCTGGTGGTGGTGTGAGGGGGCCGCAGGTGCGGTCAGTAGCCGACCCGGAAGGTCGCGTTCTCCCGCTCGGTAGCGGTGGTGATCTCGTGGATGTAGAGCTGGTTTCCCTGCTGCCGCAGGTACCTGGTGGGGAAGTTGTACGAGCGGAACGACGACCAGCCCGAGTTGGCCAGGCCGGCGACCCGGTAGAAAGTCGCGTCGGCGCGGAAGAGCGCGGTGTTGTCGTTGGCCGCGAGCACCATGCTGTAGTTCGAGTGCCGTAGGTACCGTCCGGGCTGGTTGACCGACTCGAACGACACCCCGGCCGGGTCCGCGAGTCCCGGCACGAGCCGCCACTGCGAATCCTGGTACGGGTCGAACGGCATCGCGTCAACGCGGCCGACCCCGTCGGCGTGGCGGACGTACGACCCGGGGGTGCTCCAGGACTTGATGCGGTTCCACTGGGTGGTGCCGCCGTAGCGGTTGAGCAGGTTCGTGCGGTCGGTGGCGCTGATCGGGTGGATCGAGTTGTGCTTGGCATTGAGCGGGGGCGTGTAGTTGCGCTGGTTCACCGCCGTCCAGGTGCCCGCGACGATGTCGCCCTGCCAGGCGAGGAACACGCTGTTCGGACAGAACGTGTCGCCCCACAGCCACCACGTCGACGAGCTCAGCGACTTGACCAGCGTCGGCGCCTCGATGCATCCGCCGCCGGTGCCGTTGGTGTAGCGGACGAAGCTGCCGGGGTTGAGCGAGGTCGACCGGGCACCGTGCAGGGTGGAGGGAGAGTTGCTCTTGTAATAGAGATAGTTCATACCGTTGACGCCGGTGACGATGTGCGAGTCGATGACACCGCTCGGACCGCCGTCGAAGAGGACCATGGGCGAGGTGACAGTGGTGAAGTTGGCCGTGTAGACGACCATGATCACCGAGTAGTTGTAGCCGGCCGGGACGGTCGAGTAGGTGATCGCGTACTGGCCGCGCGACGCGTCCCAGTAGATCGACGGGGCCCAGGTGAATGAATTCGGGTTGGGCCAGTTGATGTTGAGCAGGCGATCCGACGACCAGTTCACCAGGTCGGGCGAAGTCCAGATGTGGATGTTCGGGTTCGGGGCCCAGAAGTTACCCCCGACGGGGATGTCGGTGGCCGCCAGCACCCAGGTGCCGTCGTTGAGTCGGAACAGAAAGGGGTCACGGATCCCCCGGGTACCGACCGTCGGCGTCAGGATCGCCTGGTTGTTGTTGAGGGGCGTCCACTCCAACGCGTCGGAACTCACCGCCAGGTGGACGCTGTTGACATTGCCGGCCCCGCTGACGGACTCCTTGAAGTACGCCATCACGTAGGCGGAGTCGGCGGCCATCGCGGGCGCGGGGGTGACGACCACCGCCGCGAGCGCGGCCATCAGCGCCATCGCCACCGCGAGCGCTGACGCGCGCAGTGGCCTCGATCCTCGTCTGGGTCCTCGCGCCACAGACTTCCCGGGCATGGGTATCTCCTCTCAGGACGGGTTTCGCCGGCCGGGCAGGGCCACCGAACCCGACGGACGGCCGTCGGACCGGGTCGGGTGAGAGTGCTGTCGCCGCGCGTGGGTGCACCCTGCCGCGCCTCGACCGCAAGCACAGCCCGACCCGCGCGGCACAACTGTGAGCGATAACATCGACTTTCGTCAAGATTTGACAAACACGGAACTGCAATTGTCAAAAAAGCTGCTGGCAGCGGCAGTTGAAGCAACGCGGCCGGCCGATGACCCGATGTTATCGCTCTCAAACCAGCCGTCCGCCCGGTCCTGCCGGTCCACGTCGGCGGCTGAGATCCCGCTTCACCCAGATCCGATGCCGCCGACCGGGATGCCGGCGATCTCGGTGCGAGGCCAGTCCGTTGTCGTCACCATTCGGTTGGCCCCTGGCTGACGGGCAGGAGGCGCCCTTCACCAGGAGCCCGCCGACGACCGTCATGGTCCTGCGGGTCGTCACCCGGCACCGCCCGCCCGCTGGTGCGCTACGGGGCCTCGGTACGGTCACTGGAACTGGGTGATGAAGCCCCACGCCGCTGCGGGAACCCAGGTCCGCGGACCACTGTCGCCGGGTGCGCCGTCCTGGGGCGCCGCGATGTGCCCGCCGTCGAACGCGGCCCAGACCACCGGATACCCGGATCGGCAGCCGGAGTAGGTGGTGACCACGTGGGTAAGACTGCCCGCCGACGGCTCGCGGGGCGACTGCGGCGTGCAGCCGTTGTTGGTGACGAATCGGTCGCGCAATGCGCGTCCGCTGGCGATGTTGTCACCGATGCCGTGCACGCCCATGTACGCCACGGGCTGGCTGCCGCCGCTGCAGCCACTGAGCGTGCCGGGCGAGGACTGCACCACGACCGCGCGGAAGATGCTCGGACGGGAGCAGGCCAGGGAGAAACTCATCGCGCCGCCGTAGCTGAACCCGATGGAGAAGCGCTGCCGCGTGTTGACGCAGAGCGCTGCCTCGATGCGGCTGAGCATGTCGTCGACGAAGGTGACGTCCTCGCCGCCGGAGTTGGCCCAGCCGTTGCCGATGCCCTGCGGCGCGACGAAGATCGTGGAGTTGTTCGCCAGCCGCTGGAGCCCGTAGTAGGACCAGGTGTTGCGATCCACGGTCTGCCCGGTGTCCACATCGATCGCCGTACCGCCCCACCAGTGGAACCCGAAGACCAGGCGGTAAGGGGTGTTCTGGTTGTAGTTGGACGGGATCCGCAGGATGAAGCTGCGGTTCTTGCCGCTGCTCGCAATGGTGTGCGTACCGCTGGCGAGGCCCGGTGCCTTGCCGCAGCCGGCGGTGCCGCTGCCCGACGGCGGCGGGGTCGTCGGCGTCGTACCACCATCGACCCGGACGAGCTGCCACTGCTGGTTCGCCCCGTTCCAGTCGGCGTACTGAACGACGTTCGCGCCGTCGGCGGTCGAGGCGTTCTGCACCTCCACCGCCTTGTTGCTGTTCCGGTTGACCAAGCGGACGTAGCCGGCGTCGGAGTCGACCAGCCGGAACTGCTGGTTGGCGGCGTTCTGGTCGGTCCACTGGTTGACGGCCGCGCCGTCGGCCGTCGACCAGTTGGCCACGTCCAGCACCTTGCCCGAGTGCCGTGACTTCAACCGGTAGTAACCCCCGCCGGAGTCCACGAACTGCCACTGCTGCTGGTTGCCGTTGTTACGTGTCCACTGGGTGATCCGCGCCCCGTCGTTCGTGGCGAAGTTGTACAGATCCAGCGCCTTGTTGCTGTTGCGGTTCAGCAGTACATACCAGGAACTGGTGTCTACCGTCGCCGCGGCGGCCGGTGTCGAGCCAACCGCGACGACCACACCACCGGCCAGCATCGCCGCCGCAGCCGCGGCGGTGGCCCGGGCCAGCCACCCGCGTGGCCGGAGCGACGCGAGCGACAGATGTCTTGCGAGAGAGACCATGATTCCTCCAATGACGATGGTTGGACCGGAGGCCCCGAACGAGCCACGCTGTGACGGAGGGCAGCCACCGAGGAGCATCTGGTTTCGGACGTTCACCAGGGCGCGCACCCGTCCGACCGAGCGGAATCCCGAGTCGACGTGTGACCCGCATGCGGACCACATCACGGGGCCCGCCCTCCGACTGTGATCGATCACATGACGTTCGTCAAGTTGTAACCATTGATGTCTTGCGCCGCTTCTACAGCGGATGCACACGACCAGCCGACTGGTCTTGCGGCGACGTTACGAGCGGGTTATGTTATCGATCACATTTACCTCGCTGCATGGCTCGCACCGACCACGCATGCCTTCGGCCTGGGTCTCGGCGCGCGCCAAGATCCGTCCGGAGCACCCGAAACCGGCGGCGTCGCAGCCCCACTCGACTCCGGTCACGCTGCGACGACAAGCCGGGGACACTCCGCGCCCCAGTCAGCCCGTACGCCGCTGCGACCAGAAAGGCCGACACACCATGGCGTTGACCCGACGGCAGTTCACCCTGGGGGCCCTCGCCTCCACCGCGCTCACCACGACCGGCCTGTCCCTCGGCCCGCGGCCCGCCTTGGCGGCCACCTACACGGCCTACGCCATGACCTACTTCACCGAGTCGCCGAGCTTCACCGGGGCCAACTACGGCCTGCACGTCGCCGTGAGCCGCGACGGTCTCAACTGGACGCCGCTCAACCAGAACAACCCGGTCGTCACCCCGACCGCCGGCGACCTCGGCCTGCGCGACCCGTACATCTACCGCAAGCAGGACGGCACCTTCGTCGTGGTCGCCACCGACCTCTACGGCACGAACTTCGGACGCAACAGCCAGTACCTGCACGTCTACGACTCGACGGACCTGACGAGCTTCACCGGGTACCGGCGAATCCAGATGCACACGTACAGCAACGTGCACACCTGGGCACCGACCGTCTTCTGGGACGCTGGACGCGGCCAGTACGGCATCGTCTACTCGGCCAACACCACCACGGACCTGTTCCTGGTCAACTACACATCCGACTTCCGCACCGTGAGCGCCCCGCAGACCTACTTCAGCCCGGGTTTCCCCGTCCTGGACGCGGACATCCGGGTCAGTGGCGGCGTGACGTACCTGTTCTACAAGAACCTCTCGAACGGCAACCTCTACGGCGCCCGGTCCGCCACCGGCGCCCCCAACAGCTTCACCACCTACACCAGCGGCCTGCGCCAGGGCAACGCCATCGAGGGCGCACACCTGGTCCCGCGCAACGACGGCGGCGCCTGGTGGCTGTGGGGCGACTCGTTCTCCCCCGTCAACAACGACATGTATCTCTGGTCCACCGGCAGTGTCGGCGGGAACTCGTGGACGGTGATGAACCAGCGGGACTACACGCCACCGCTGAACAGCAAGCACGGTTCTATCACCGGCATCACCGATGCCGAATACAACGCCGCCACCAGCCGCTGGGGCACCCCGAACTGGGTCCGGCTGAAGTCGTCCAACCTCCCTGACTACTACGTCCGGCACTCCAACGGATCGGTCCGCATCGACCCGTACCCCTTCGACCCCTACCAGGACCAGATGTGGCGCATAGTGCCCGGCCTCGCCGACTCCGCCGCGGTGTCGTTCGAGTCAGTGAACCGCCCCGGCAACTACCTGCGGCACAGCGGGTACGTGGCAGGGCTCGCCGCCAACGACAACACCGCCCTCTTCCGGGCCGACGCGACCTTCTACCGCACCGCCGGCCTGGCCGACAGCTCCTGGTCCTCGTTCCGCTCCTACAACTTCCCCGACCGCTACCTACGGCACAGCAACTACGTGCTGCGCATCGACCCCCTCAGCGCGAGTTCGCCGGCGGCGGACCGCCAGAGCGCCACCTTCCGGGTCACGTCCTAGTCGTTCCGCCCGGCGGCCGAGCGGAACGGTCCGGTGACCGCAGGACGGCTGGTGGTGCGCCGTGTCCGCGCCGTGAGAGCCAGACGTCAGCGGCGGTGGCGACTGTTGGCGAGCAGCGATCCGCGCACCGGGAGGGCATCATGAACAACCCAGTCACCATCATCGGCGCCGGGCTCGGCGGTCTCGTCCTGGCCCGAGTCCTGTCCGGGCACGGCATGCCGGTGGAGGTCTACGAAGCCGAGGCCACGGCCGCAGCACGGTCGCAGGGCGGAATGCTCGACATCCATGACTACAACGGGCAACTCGCCATCGAGGCCGCCGGGCTGACCGACGAGTTCCGCCGCATCGTCCTGGCGGGCCGCCAGGCGATGCGGTTCCTCGGCACGGACGGCACGGTGCTGTTCGAGAAGGGCGACGACGGCTCCGGCGGACGCCCCGAGGTACAGCGCGGCGACCTGAGGCGAATCCTGCTCGACTCGCTCCCGACCGGCACGGTCCGCTGGGGGGCGAAGGCCAGGACCGTACGGGGTCTCGGCCACGGTCGCCACGCGGTCACCTTCGCCGACGGCTCGACCGTGGAGACGGAACTCCTGGTCGGTGCGGACGGCGCCTGGTCACGGATCCGGCCGCTGCTGTCCGACGCCGTTCCGGAGTACACCGGTGAGTCGTACGTCGAGACCCACCTGTACGACGCCACCACCCGGCACCCGAGGGTGGCGAAGATGGTCGGTGAGGGATCGATGTACGCGCCGTCGGCCACCGAAGGGATCGTCGCCCACCGGGAGAGCGGCGACACCCTGCACGCCTACGTCTCCCTCACCCGCCCGCTGGACTGGTTCGACGACATCGACTTCACCGACCGCGCCACGGCCGCCGCCCGGATCGTTCAGGAGTTCCAGGGCTGGGCCCCCGAACTCACCGCGCTGATCACCGACGCCGACGGCGGACCGGTCCTGCGGCCGTTGCACGCACTGCCGCTCGGCCACCGATGGGATCGCGTCCCGGGCGTCACGCTGCTCGGTGACGCCGCGCACCTGGTCGCCCCGAACGGCGAGGGCGCGAACCTCGCCATGCTGGACGGCGCCGAACTCGGCAAGACTCTCGCCGCCCGCCCCGGCGACATCGAGGCCGCCATCGCGGAGTACGAACAGGCCATGTTCCCGCGTACCGCCGAGGTCCCGCAGGACGACGAGCTGATGGCCAGCATCTTCGGCGACACGCCACCCGACAGCGTGCTCGCGCTTCTGGCCGAGGAAGGTGAGCGCCCGTGAGCCGGTCCCGCCGGACGTAAGGCTTACCCGTCGACAGCAGGTCCGGCCCGTCCGCGACGGCGTGACGCGCCGCGCTACCGGTCGCTGTCGGTCACGGTGCGGGTGGCAGCCGCCACCTGCACCGTGGTCCGCTGCGCTCAGCGACGACCCGCCGCGTACGCCGCGTCGAACCCGTCCTCATCCAGCGCAGCCTTTCCCCTGCGGGTCAGCTCCCTGACCTGCGGGTCGGTGTGGTCGTGCGCGCCGCGCAGGCGGGCGGCGACACCGAGGAGCGCGGCCGATTCGTGATGTCTTCCCCGCCGGGCGGCAACCGCGGCCATCTGTACTGTCACCTGGGCGAGGACCGGCCGCTCCCGGGTGGCCCGGGCCGCCTCGTGCGCTACCGCCAGCGCCTCGTCCGCGCCGGGCAGGTCGCCCAGTTCCAGAAGGAGCGCCGCCCTGGTGCTACTCACCAGCGCGCGGGCGTGATCGGTCGGGTAGGCCGGGACGACGGACAGCCCCCGCTCGGCGGCGTCGATCAGGTCACCCGCACGGTCCAGGTCGCCGAGCCGCACCCTCAGGGCCGCCTCGTGCACGTCGATGAGGACCAGCATCTCCGTCGAGGACGCGCGCCGGGCACGCGCTCGTGCGGCGTCGAGCAGGTCTGCCGCCAGATCGGTGTCACCGCGGCGCAGGTGCAGGTCGATCCAGCGCAGGTCGCTGTGGAACTGGTCGCTGACGCCGAGCGCACCGAATCGGCCGGTCAACGTCCGGGCCTCGGTGAGGTCGGACAGGGCGCCGTCGACGTCGTCGTACCGCCGCAGGGCCGCACGCATCGGTAGCACGGCAGCCGTGGCCCACTGGTCACCGATGCGCCGGAAGTGGTCCAGCGCCACCTCGACGTGACGGCGCATCCGGTAGAGCGCCCCTTCCTTTTCAGCGATCTCGGCCTGGAACATGTGCGCCAGCCCGGCCGACCACCGGTCGTCGCCGTCGGTGAAACGCGTGAAGGTCGCGAGCGCGGCCGGCTCGTCCTGGAGAAACAGAAGGATCGAACCCAGCAGGCGGAAGTGGCCCGGCAGGTGCGGATGGGCGAGCAGCCGACCGGCCAGCTCCCGCACCGTCGTTCGTTCGTCGACCTCAGACCGCGCGGAGACGCCGGCGGTGATGTCCGCTCGGTTGAGCAGATAGGCGGCACGGGCGCAGTCGCGTGCGACGGTCCATTCGCCATTCGCCACCGCCAGCGCCTCCCCCAGCCAATGGATGCCGTCGGCATGGCGGCCACGCATCTGCCAGTACCACGTGAGGTCGAGAGCGAGAGCGATCGCACCCGTGGCGTCCCCGGCGGCGCACAGATGGTCGAGGGCGGCAAGGATGTTGTCGTACTCTGCGTCGACGATCCCGATCGCGGCCAGTTGGCCGGGTCCACGCAGCCGGGGATCCTGCTCGGCCATCAGCGCGGCGAAGTGGGCCGCGGCCAGGTCACGAGCCCGCCCGAGCGCGCCAGTCTCGGCCAGCCGCTCCCTGCCGTACTCCCTGATCGTTTCCAGCATGCGGTAGCGGCCGGTGGTCGGATCGAGCTGGAGCAACGACCGGTCGACGAGTGCGGCTAGCACATTCGGGACATCGACGCCCCCCTCGCAGACCGCGGTGGCGGAGCTGGCCGTGGCGCCGCCGGGCAGGATGGCGACGTGTTCCGCGACGGCCCGCTCGCCGGCGTCGAGCAGATCCCAACTCCACGCGATCACCGCGCGCAGGGTGCGGTGCCGCAGCGGTGCGGTGCGGCTGCCCCTGCCGAGCAGGTGGAACCGATCGGCCAGCCCCTCCGCGAGGTCGAACAGCGACAGCGTCCGAAGCCGGGCGGCGGCCAACTCCAACGCGAGAGGCATGCCGTCAAGTCCACGCACGAGGCGCACGACGTTGGGCAGCGTCGTCTCGTCGACATCGAAGCCCGGGCGTACGGCGGCAGCGCGAGCGGTGAACAGGCGTACCGACGCGGTCTGCCGCGCCTGCGCGACGCCGGCATCCGGGCCGGGCAGTTCGAGCGGAGCCAGTGGGACGAGCCCCTCGCCGTCGACCGCGAGGGGTTCACGGCTGGTGGCGAGCACCCGCAGGCCGGGACAGCGGGGCAGCAGCGAGGAGACAACGCGCGCCACGGCGTCGATCAGGTGCTCGCAGTTGTCCAGCAGGAGGAGGATCTCCCGGCCGCTGAGTTCGGTGAGGAGGACGTGGAACTCGTCGTCGCCGGTCCGCCCGAGCGGGCCGCCGGTCCGCAGACCGATCGCGGCGAGCAGAGCCATTATGATCTTGGTGGAGTCGGTGACGGATGCGAGGTCGACCAGCCGTACACCGTCATGGTAGTCGTGACGGTGGCGGCGGCCGGCTTCCAGCGCGAGGCGGGTCTTTCCGGCGCCGCCCGGTCCGACGACGGTGACCAGCCGGCCGGCCGTGAACAGGGCGGAGATCCGGGCAAGGTCGTCATCGCGGCCGACAAAGCTGGTCAGAGGCACGGGCAGGTCAGCATTCGGCCGCCCGGCCCCGAGGCTCCCGGCCGGGAGCCCGGGCACGACCGTCGGGGCGTCGGGCGCCGGTCCGGGCGGCTCGGGTCGCAGCAGTCGCAGATGACGCTCACGCAGGGCGGTACCGGGATCGGCACCCAGCACGTCGGCCAACGCCTCGCGGACCCGCTCGTAGACGGCGAGAGCCTCCGCCTGTCGCCCCAGACTGGCGAGCGCGTCCATCAGCAGGGCGGCCGCCCGCTCATGTCCCGGCTGCTCCCGTAACAGCACGGACAGCCGGGCAGTCGCGGCTTCGGCCCGTCCGGAGGACAGTTCAGCACCGGCGAGGTCGGCGACCACCTCGATCGAGGTCTGCACCAGGCGGGTCGCGACGGTGGGCGCGACCGCCGCGATGACTGCGGGCTCGACGCCGGGCCGGTCGCCCCACAGTGCCACCGCCTCGGCGAATGCCGCCTCTCGGCCGGTCGCGGCGAGTTCCTCGAACCGCACGGCGTCGACATCGGATGCCTCCACCGCCAGCCGGTATCCACCCGCGACCTGCCGGACCATGGCGGGATCCGGGGCGTCCGGGGAGAGCGCGCGGCGTAACCGGGAGACGAGTCGCTGGAGCGCCTGCGTGGGGTCGGACGGCAGGTCCTCCCCCCAGATCGCGTCGACCAGCACGGCCGGTGCGACCGGCCGGCCGCCAGCGAGCGCCAGCCGGACGAGCAGATTCCGCAGGCGCGTTCCGGGTACGGCCAGGGTGGTGTCACCACGGGCGACCCGGAAGGCGCCGAGCAGCGTGATCCGTAGCCGTTCAGCTCCGTCCATCCGCCGATCCTCCCGCGCTCAGCTGTCCGGTCCGGCGGCGGGGCGGTGTCCGCGCGATGTGTGCCGCGTGTCAGCGCCGCGCCGCAAGCTGACGCCACTGATTCACCAACAGGAGGACGTCGTGACCGACATCAGGCAGCGCACCGCGGCCGCAGTGGCACTCATGGCCAGCGGAATCATCTACTTCACCAGCGAGTTCGTCGCCGCCGCGGCGTGGACGGATCCGCCCTACAGCTACACCCACCACTTCATCAGCAATCTCGGAGTCCACGGGCCGCTCACCGCGTTCGGTCAGTACATGTACTCCCCGCTGGCCCCGGTGATGAACACCGGACTCGGGCTGACCGGCCTGGCCGCGCTGGCCGGAGTCGCCATGCTGAAGGGCCTGCCGGGTGGGCGGCGGGCGGCGACCGTCATCTCGGCGGTCGTACTGGCGGTCGGCATGGTCCTGGTGGGGCTGTTCCCAGGAGACGGCGGCACCGACGGCACCGACTACCACGGAATCGGCGCGATCCTGGCCTTCGTCGCCGGCAACGTGCTCGTCATCCTGCTCGGTCGAGCGTATCGGCTACTCGGAATGTCGTCCGGGCTGGGCCGTCTGTTGACCATGTCCGGGACGTTCGGCCTGCTCTCGCTCGTGGCCTTCGGAACCATGGTGGCCTCAGGTGCGGACGTACTCATCGGCCTCTTCGAACGCGGGATCATCTATCCGTTCCTGATCGGCTTCATCCTCGCGGGAGCGGCACTGCGCAGACGCCGCGCATAGCCGCCGGAATATTCCGGCATACGTAGGTTCTGCCGACGCGGACGCGCAATCGCCAGGGCACGGTGATCCCGTGCGGACCGCTGCGCGGTTGACCACGAGAGACATGGAGATGGCATGAGCGACGACATCACCCGCCTGGTCGGTGCCTGGAAAGCGTTGTGGAACGGAGACTTCAGCGACGTCGATGAACTGATCGCACCCGGCGTAAGGGTGCACGCGGCCCTGGCCGACGGCGGCGACGGCAGCGCGATCGACGACGCCAAGGCCATGACCGGTTGGGTGGCACAGCTTCGCGGTCCCCTACCCGACCTGGTGTTCGACATCGAGGTCGGTCCGATCGTCCAAGACGACCTGCTGGCCCTGCGCTGGCATGCCACGGGCACCTACGGCGGAGGCTTCCCCGGCGCCGGCGCACCGGTCGGCACGCCCGTCGACTTCACCGGCGTCGACCTCCTGCGCGTCCGCGACGGTCAGATCGTCGAGTACTGGCTCAACTCCGACATGCTGCTGCTCCTCACCCAACTGCGCGTGCAGCCGGCCGAGCCTTCCGCTGTCTGACCGAATTCCCCCCAGCTGGACCGGCCGGCGCCGCGCAGCCGCCGGCCGGGCCGGCGATGTCACGCGCCGAGATCGGACCGGTGCCGGAGTTGCCGGCGGGAGTTGATGCCGAGCTTGCGGAAGATGTTGCGCAGGTGGGTGTCGACGGTGCGCGGGCTGATGAACAGCTGGGCAGCCACCTCGCTTGACGTCGCACCGGCGGCGACCAGCCGGGCGATGTGCAGCTCCTGGATCGTCAGTTGGTCGTCCGCGTGTGATGACCGTTGGCGTGGCCGTTCCCCGGTGGCGCGCAGCTCGACGGCGGCCCGTCGGGCGAACGCATCGAATCCGGCCTCGGACAGCAGGCGGTGTGCCGCGCGCAGGTGCGTTCGGCAGTCCCGCCGGCGGCCCTCGCGTCGCAGCCATTCTCCGTACACGAGATGGGCTCTGGCCCGATAGGTCGACAACGGGCTTTCCTCCAGGTGCGCGACGGCGGTCCGATACTGCTCCTCGGACCCGGTCACCAGCCCTCGGGCGTACGCCGCGATGCCCAGACCGGTGGCGGTTCCGCTGGCATCGGCGCGTTCCACGAGTGATTCCAGCGCCGAACCCGCGGTGTCGGAGTCACCGCAGCGGACCGCCGCTTCGACCAGTTCGGGCAGGGAGAAACTGGCGAGGAAGAGGGTGCCGTCCGCGACGGCCCGACGAGCGGCCACCAGTGCGGCCGGATAGTCGGCGAGGCCGTTGTGCAGCACCGCCGACGCCCAGTCGATGTTGCCGGTCAGGAGACCACTGCCGCTGGTGGTCGCCGCGACCGTGGCCCTGTCGAACAACGCGAGAGCCTCGGCGCGGCGACCACGCATGGCCGCCAGATGGATCCGGTGGTAGTGCATCGGCGGCCCGCCGATCGCGTCGGCGATCGCCTCCTCCTCGGCGATCGAGGCCATCGCCAGGCCAGGGTCGGCGGTGAGCGCGCCGTACGACCCCGCCTGCGCGAGCCCGAGACGCAGCAACAGCGGCGAACCGGACTCGCGGCCGGTCCGCACCAGCCACTCGACGATCGCCGCATACCGATCGGGATCCCAGATCTCCGCCGCGAGCATGAGGGCGAGCGCGGGGTGCTCGATCCAGCCGGGCCTGCTGGAACCGTGGCGGCCGTCGAGAACCTGCCGGATCAGCGGTATCGCGCTGCGATGGCCCGCCGAGTTCAGCAGGCCCAGCGCATCCAGCACGTCCGGCGGACGCGACGCGGTCGCCGGCACCGACCGCACGGCGGCCAGCGCCAGGTCCAGCACGCCGCTGGCCCGGCCGACGAGCAGACTCGTCTCGATCGCGTCCAGGAAGCACCTGCGGGCCCGTTCCGGATCCAACCCGGCCAACCGCCTACCCGCGCGGATCATGAACTCCGGGCCGCTCTCGTCCCGATGGCTCTGGAAGGCGACCTGTCCCCGCACCAGGTCGGCGTGGGCGAGCTGGAACTCGTCGAGCCCGGTGTGCTCGACGGCCCTGACCAGGATGGCGGCCCGGTCGGGACGGCCCGCGACGAGGGCGGCCTGCGCCGCCGCGAACGTTCGTTCGACCCGGCCGGCGGGGTCCAGGGAAAGCTCGGCCGCCCGTTCCAGGAAGGCCGCCGCGGCCACCACGCCCCCGCGCGACCGGGCACGGGTGGCCGATCGGACGAGTTCCGCGGCGACGTCGTCGTCGGGGCCGACGGTGGCCTGGGCGCGGTGCCAGGCCCGCCGGTCCGGGTCGGTGCCGGCGTTGGTCGCCTCGGCCAGTGCCCGGTGGGCCCGCTGTCGTTCCCGCGCCGACGCGGCCCGGTAGACCGCGGACCGGGCCAGCGGGTGGCAGAAGCGAATGTCGGCGGCGAACTCGACAAGCCCGGTCGCGGCCACGCCGGCGCTGGCGGTCGGCACGTCGATGCCCAGCAGTCGCGCGGCCGGCCACACCAGGGCGGCATCGCCCGTCGGGTCGGCGCTCGCCGCGGTCAGCAGGAGACGGGCGTCGTCCGGCAGTGCCGACAGCCGGGCTTGGAAGCTGCGCTCGATCCTGGTCGACACCGGGGAGGTGTCCGGCGGCCCGAAGCCGCCCGCCTCGGGCAGTTCGAGCAACGCCAACGGGTTACCCCGGGCCTCGGCGAGCAGTCGGCTGAGCACCTGCTCGTCGAGGACGAGGTGCCGTCGGGCCGCGAGCACCGTCCGCGCCTCGGCGTCGGTCAACCCGGTGAGGTCGAGGCCGGGCAGTTCGTGCAGCTCGTCCGAGGCGGGCAGCCGCAGCGCGAACACCATGGCGATCGGCTCGGTGGCCACCCGCCGGCCGACGAACGTCAACGCCCTCGCCGACGCCGTGTCCAGCCAGTGGGCGTCGTCGACCACGCACAGCAGCGGGCGTACCTGGGCCGCGGCAGCCAGCAGACCCAGCGTCGCCACACCGATGTGGAAGAGGTCGGGCGTGCCCGCCGCCAGCCCGAACGCGACCCGGAGCGCGTCGGCGTGCCGGGTGGGCAGGTCCGCGAGGTGACCCAGCACCGGCACACATAGTTGATGCAGCGCGCTGTAGGGCAGCTCCCGCTCGAACTCCGCCCCGGCCACGTGGATCACACGTACGCCGGACGCCGCGTCGCGGGCGTGTGCCAGCAGCGTGCTCTTGCCGATGCCGGCCTCGCCGCGCACCACCAGCGCACCGCCCCGCCCCGCCCGCGCCTCCCCGGTCAGTTCGTGGAGAACCTTGAGCTCGACCGACCTGCCGACCAGTGAGCCCCGGGAGCCAGCCACGGTTCGCACGCCGGCCAGGCTACCTCCTGCCCGATCCGAAGGTAGCAGCCGGGAAGTCACGCTGTTCGCCTCCTGCAGTGAGCCAGACGGTTGCCGCTTCCCGCTGATGGGGGACCGAGTCAGCGACCGGGTGACCGCCCGCTGACGATCGAGCGGACGACGCGGGTCATGAGGACCAGACGGCGCCCCGGGGCTCGTACTCCAGGACCCGCGTCACCAGATCGGCGGCATCCGCGCCGAACCCACGGCGCACCAGGTGCAGTCCCAGATCGAGCCCGGAGGTGACGCCGCCGCAGGTGACCAGGTCACCATCGTCGACCACGCGGGCCTCGGTGACGATGCCGCCGAACGCCGCGAGTTTGTCCTTGACCATCTGATGCGTGATGCAGCGCCGACCACGAGTCAGACCCGCCGCGCCGAGCAGCAACGCGCCAGTGCAGACCGAGGCGACGACCAGGCCGGGGCGCGGTGCCGCGGCGAGTGTCCCCGGTAGGTCACCCTTCGCGATCTCCACTTCGACACCGGGCCGGGTCGGGCCGGTCAAGCCGCTGCCCGGCACGACCAGAAGATCCGCGTCCCACGGCGACCAACCCGTACCGACCTCGACCCGGGTGCCGCCACCGGCGGTGATCGTCCGCGGGACGTCGGCGGTGACGTAGTCGATGGTCAGCGACGCACGGGCGGCACTGCGGGCGATACTGAAGACCTCGTACGGCCCGACGAAGTCCTGCTCCTCGACGCCGTCGTACAGGAGAACCTGCACGCGCAGCGGACCGGTCGCCGCGCCGGGCCGGTGGTGAGCTGTCATGCCTCGTTAGTCGTCCCCATCGAGCCTCCGGTTCCGGCTCCATCACGTGTCGTCGACATGCCGCCTCTGGCCCGGGCGAGCCACCCGACGTCACCCGACGCATCCGCGACGACCGAAACGGTTACGCAATTCCCACCGACGCGACGCCGCTCTCCGATGACCGATGGTCTCCCTGTCCACGCGCACGAAGTGATTGAGCAGACAGGAAATCTCATGACATTCCGCACCCATGTCATCGCGGAAGCACCAGCCGCGGCACCGACACGCTGGCAGGATCGGACCGGCCGCATCCTGATGGCGATCACGGCAGCCGCCACCCTGGTGCCGTTCGTCGAGGGCGTCTCCCGCCTCGGTGGTCTCTCCGACGACCTGATCCTGACCGAGTACTGGCGGACCTGCGCCTACATCGTCTTCGCCGGGATGTGGGCCATGCTGGCGATCGCACCCCGCAAGCAGCGCGGCATGTGGGAACTCCTGCTGTTCCACAAGCTCGCGGTCACCGTCCAGGCCGCCTTCATCCTCGACGTCCCGCACGCGCTGCGGACCCTGCTCGCCGACGGGTTCGTCTCGGCGACCACCATCGCCGCCTACGTGCTGTGCCGTGGCTGGCACACCTGGCGCCGCGGGGCACTGGGCCCCGACGACAACCGCTGACCGGAGGAACGCCGTCATGACCAACCCCGTCACCACGAGCACGACCGAGATAGTCCTACCGGGCGTGGTCGACCCGAGCGGGCTGCAGGTACGCGCCCGTGAGCTGCCCGCGCCGGTTGCGGGACAGGTCGTCCTGCGGATGGAGGCGACCGGTGTGTCGTTCGCCGAGCAGCAGATGCGCCGGGGCAAGTACTACGATCAGCCGCCGTTCCCCTTCGTACCCGGATATGACCTGGTCGGCACCGTCGCGGCCGTCGGGCCCGGCGGGGACACCGACCTGGTCGGACGCCGGTTCGCCGCCGTCACCAAGATCGGCGCGTGGGCCACCCATGTGCTGGTCGAGGCCGCCGACCTGGTTCCGGTGCCGGACGGGGTGTCCCCCGCCGCCGCCGAGACCGTGGTCGTCAACGGCATCACCGCCTGGCAGATGCTGCACCGGCTGGCCAAGGTCCGCTCCGGGAACGTCATCGTCGTGCTCGGGGCGAACGGCGGGGTCGGCTCCACGCTCGTCCAGCTGGCCCGGCACGCCGGCGTCCGCGTCATCGGCACCGCCTCGCCGCGCCACCACGACGCGGTACGCGCGCTGGGCGCCACCCCTGTCGACTACCGCGAGCCCGGCATGTACCACCGGATCAGGGCGTTGGCCCCGGACGGTGTGGACGCGGTGTTCGACCACGTGGGCGGCCCCGGCGTGGAACGGTCCTGGCAGTTGCTGCGCAGGGGCGGCACGCTGGTGTCCTACGGCACGGCGGCGACGAAGGACGAGGCGGGCAACTCGCGGCTGCCGGTACTGAAGCTCTTCGCGCAGCTGAAGCTCTGGCACACCCTGCCCAACCACCGAAGCGCCTACTTCTACAACTTCTGGGCGGGCCATCGTGATCTGGCAGCCTTCCGGCGCAGCCTGGCCGAGGACCTGACCCAGGTGTTCCGGCTGCTCACCGACGGTGTGCTGGACCCGCAGATCGCCGCGGAGATCCCCCTGACCGAGGCCGCGTCGGCGCTGACGCTCGCCGAGTCCCGCACCGTCGCCGGCAAAATCATCCTGGTGCCCTGATCACGGATGCCGGTGGTGACCCGGCGGGACGCCGACCTGCTCGCCCTCGCCCAGGACGACGAACTGACCCATCATCCCGTCGTCCTCGTGGGCGAGCAGGTGGCAGTGGTACATGTACGGCGTGTTCGGATCGGTGTGGCCCCGGAAGCGCAGCGCCAGCCGGTAGCGCTTCCCCTGGACCAGCAGGACGGTGTCCTTCCAGCCGCGCAACGGTGGCTCCGGCGCACCGCCATCGACCGTCAGCACCTGGAACTGCACGTCGTGGACGTGGAAGTTGTGCAGATACCCGTTGTCGTTTGTCACCTCCCACACCTCCACGGTGCCCTCCCGGACACCGAAGTCGATCCGGTCCATCGCCATCGAGCGACCGTTGATCCGGTTCGACGCGAGCACGAAGGAGCGTTCCTGGGCAACCGTGCGGCCCGCAAGGTCCGGTGCGGCGCCGAGCACGGCGGGCACAGCGGCGGTGGCGGACAGCGAACCCGCGGCCCGGAACTGGCAGATGTCGAAGCGGTCGTCAAAGCCGTCGAGCCGTCCCAGCAACCCGCCGTGCGCCGCCGGGTAGGAACGCAGCTCCACCCGCTCCCCCGGCTCGAAGGCCACCACGATCTCCGCGCGTTCCCCTGGCGAAAGGTACAGCCGGTCGGTCTCCCACGGCGCGGCGAGCAGCCCACCGTCCGTGGCGACGAGCGAGAAGCGCCGATCATCGGAGAACCCGAAGTGGTACAGGCGCGCGTTGGAGCCGTTCAGCATCCGCAGCCGCACGAGCCGGGTAGTGACGTCGAAGTACGGCCCGATCGTGCCGTTGACGAGGATCTCGTCGCCGATCACACCCAGCGAGCCCGTCAGCGGTTCCCGCTGCACGAACTGCTGGTCCCCGTCGAACGCCCGGTCCTGCACGATCATCGGGACGTCGTCGACGCCGTACTCCGACGGCAGGTTCAGCGCCTCGACCCGCTCGTCGTCGACGAGGAACAGCCCGGCCACGCCCCGGTACATGTGGTCGGCGGTCGCGCCGTGCACGTGCGGGTGGTACCAGAGCGTCGCGGCGGCCTGGTCGATCGTCCACCGCGGCGCCCAGGTGTCTCCGGCCGCGATCGTCTGGTGCGGGCCGCCGTCCATCACCGCCGGCAGGTGCATGCCGTGCCAGTGCAGCGACGTCGCCTCGTCCAGGCCGTTGTGCACCGCGAACTCGACCCGCTCGCCGCGCCGAGCCCGGATGGTCGGGCCCAGGTACGTGCCGTTCACACCCCAGGTGCGGGTGGCCTTCCCGTCCTTGAACCGGGTCTCACCCGGCTGGATGCCGAGCGTGAAGACACGGGCGCCCGAGGCGCCGCTCGTCGACCGGGCCAGGGCGGGAATCGACAACGCCGTGTCGAAGGCAAGTTTTCCCACGGTGTCCCGCTTCACGCTCAGGTAGTAGGCGCCGAAGCCACCGCCACCCAGGGCGACCGCGCCCCCGACTCCCCACCCGAATGCCTTCAACACCGTACGACGTCTCATGAGACAAGGGTTTCGCAGCCGGCGATGCCATCGCGTCGGCGACAAGTGCGTAGCCATGAGGGCAGCACCAGGGGCCATCCCTCCGGGTCCCGGCCGAAGATGCCGGAACCCAGAGGACGGTGGCTCCTAGGCAGGCAGTTCGAAGAGTTCCAGCTGGATGCCGTCGGGATCGCGCAGGTAGAGGATCTTGGTGCCGGCCAACGCCCCCGCTTCGACACCGTCGCCGTCCTGGAGCACGACCGGATCGGCGTTGACGTGCACGCCCCGCTCCACCAGATCCCGGTGCGCCGCATCGAGGTCGTCGACCTCGAAACACAGGTGCATCACCCCGACGTCGCAGTTGCGTCCGGTGAAGGACTTCGGCTGCGGGCTGTCGTACTGGATAAGTTCCAGGAGGACGTTGTCACCGGCCAGCGCGAACGATGCCCGCATCGACGCGTTCTCGACCTCGACGACCGCACCGATCGCCGGGTTCGTGGCGGAGATCGTCACGCCGCTCGGCGCGATGCCGAGGACGTCCTCGTACCACGTCACCGATCGGGCCAGATCGCTGACCGGCACGCCAATATGGTTCATTCTCGTCACTCTGCTCATGAACCCATCCTGGCGAGCGAGCCACGGTGGTGGAAGGCACGGATCTTCCGCGTACCGCTGATACCACCCAGTCCCCAGACCGATGGCGGATCATGTGGTCATGAGTGACCTCGGCGCTGCGCTGCGGGCCTGGCGGGAGCGTACGGACCCGAATGCGGTCGGCGTCCCCAACGCATCACCTCGCCGCGTCGCCGGGCTTCGACGCGGCGAGCTGGCGACGCTGGCCGGCATCTCCCCCGAATACGTGGCACGCCTCGAACAGGGCCGGGCCGGCACGCCGTCGGCGCAGGTGTGCGCCGCCCTGGCCTGCGCGTTACGACTCTCCGACGACGAGGAGGCGCACCTGATGCGCCTTGCCGGCTTCGCCACGGCCCCGGACCGGATACCCTGCCGGATCCCCGGCAGCCTGCACCGCGTCATCGACCACCTGGGCGACGTCCCGGCGGCCGTCTACGACGCCGCGTGGCGACTTCTGCACTGGAACCGGCTGTTCGCGGCCGTCTTCGGCGATCCCACGGACGCATCCGCCGACGACCGCAACGCGCTGATCGTCCAGTTCGAATCCCGTAATCCCCGCGTCCGCCAGACCGACACCGAGCGCGCCTACTTCGAACAGTCGCTGGTGGCCGACCTGCGCGCCACCAGCGCCCGCTACCCGAATGATCCCGACGTGGCGGCGCTGGTCACCCGCATGGCGGGCAACGACCGGTTCCGCCGCCTCTGGGCCCTCGGCGCGGTAGCCCTGCACGAGAGCGCACACAAGACCGCCGTACATCCGGACGTGGGCCCAATCCCGCTGGACTCCAACGTCCTGACCACTCGGAACACCGACCTTCGCCTCGTCGTCCTCACACCCCGACCCGACACCACCGCCCGCGAAAAGCTGGACCGACTGGGTTGACGAGGGCCGGTTACGCGGCACCCCCCATCAAGACCGTCGCGGTGCGAATTCGTCGTCGAAGCCGCGGAGGTGGCGCTGACGACGCCTCCGAGATGCCCGGCTACGGTGATGAACGCCAGCGGACTACTTGTCCGACCTGACCGCGAAGATCCTTCGTAGGAATATCGGCGTGTCAGACAGCCCGCATGACGATCTGGACGATCCCCTGAATCGATGGCTCAACAGCCAACCGCAAGCCAGCGCACCACCGTCCGCACGGCGGCGCAGTGGCCTGCGGTTTGTGTTCTACGGTCGGATGTCGACCGTCGAGCACCAGGACCGGGTGACGTCCCGGCACTGGCAACGGGATTGCGCTAGTGAGCTCGTCGCCGGTCACGGGGTGATCGTCGCCGAATACTTCGATGTCGGCTGCTCTCGACGCCGCGGTTGGCGGCAGCGCCCGCAGGCCGCTGCGCTGCTGGCCGCGCTCGACGACCCAGATCGCGGGTTCGACGCAATTGTGGTCGGCGAGTACGAGCGGGCGTTCTCCGACAATCAGCTGCAGCACCTGGCACCGGTGCTCGAACAGCACGGCGTGCAGCTGTGGCTGCCCGAGACGGACGGGCCTGTCGATTACCACGACCCGACCCACCAGGCGCTGATCCTGATGCTGGGCGCCCAGTCGAAACGCGAGGTGCAGCGCGCCCGGTTCCGGGTCGTCACGGCGATGCGGGCCCAAGCGCGGGAGCAGGGACGGTATCTCGGAGGCCGGCCGCCGTACGGCTACCGACTCACCGACGCCGGCCCTCATCCGAACGCCGCCCAGGCGCGCTGGGGTCGCCGGCTTCAACGCCTCGAACCGGATCCGGCCACGGCCGCACACGTGCGGTGGATGTTCGCCCAACGCCTGGCTGGCCAGAGTCTCGCCAGCATGGCGCGCGCCCTCAACGACGCCGGCATACCGTGCCCGTCGGGCATCGATTCCGCCCGCAATCCCCACCGCAGTGGTGACCGGTGGACCTTACGAACAGTCGCGGCGATCCTCGCCAACCCGCGCTACACGGGCCGACAGGTCTGGAACCGGCAACCCGCGCACAACCACACCGATGCCAGCCGCTCGGAGCGAGAACCCGTCCGGCGGAACCCGACCGTGGACTGGGTGGTCTCCACGCAACAGGCTCACACCGCGCTGGTCAGTGAGCAGGACTTCGTCGCGGTCCAGGCCATCCGCTCCCACCGGGGCGCCCACGACGGCACCACCCGCCGCTACCTCTTCACCGGCCTACTGCGCTGCGGACCCTGCGGCCGACGACTGGAATCCCATTGGATCAACCAACGCCCCGGCTACCGATGCCGTCACGGCCACACCAGCACCCGACAGCCCACCAACCCCCGACGCAAGATCCTCTACCTTAGAGAAGACCACATCATCGCCCGACTCGCCGACCATCCACGCCTCCCCAGCGGCATCCAGACCCCACACGACCTGGTCACACTCCTACACGGGAGGAAGATCACCATCGTCTGCGACCAGGAACACTGCACACCAACCATAGAAAAATCCGCGCAGGTCAACCTGCGCGGATCATGATCGATATGTGGTAATGATGTGTCCGAGGGGATTTGAACCCCCACCGGTACCATGTGTGCACCCATCGAGTGCACATGCCTTATAGGTTACAGCCCGACTTGCTTTGGCCAGAGTAGCACGGAGGCCGCTGACATTGTGACGCTCCGTACGAAGATTCGCCGTGTCGGCCAGGATGAATCCGGCCAGAAGCGGGGGTCAGGTCACGCATGCACAGCCACGCAGCCCCCCGGGCTGCGCGCGCCGGCCGCCATCTATCCAAGGCTCCGGCCCGACCGCATTGTGAGCCCCGCTCCCGCTCCTGCTCCCGCGCAGGCAACCAGATTAGCGTCGGCAACCTCCACAATGGCGGGTGGAGCGCCGAATCGCGAAAATTCGCTCGCTTATGAGCCGCTAGTTGAGGAACTTTTTCTCAGCTAGCGGCTCATCCAGCCACAATGGCGCGGCCGGCATCGCGCCGGCATCCCGCGCGGGCCTTGGTCGTACAGTGCCGGACGCAAGCTCAGCCACTAGTGGGTGCTTTTCGCCAGAAAGCGCACTGAGCGCTTTCGCCACCTCATATATGTCCGCTTTGACGTAAGTCGTTGTCGTGCCAGCAGCAGATCTACCGTCGTGCCCTGCGTACGCGCGAGCAATCCCATAGCCAAAGTTGCGCTCTACCCACGTTAGGGTCGTGTGACGAAGCCAGTGAGTGCTAACTTGCTGCGTGGTCACCCAAGGCAACGACTTACCTAACCGTTTCCAAATGTAGTCGTAACGACGGCGCGTGATTGGCGCCCCATTCCGGTACCTCAGGAGCTGGCCGCCGGACCCTCGATCGTCGTTGAGTTGCGCAAGAGAGCGCGCCAGGGTGGGCGAAATGGGCTGCCACCGAACCGTTTCGCCTTTCTCTCGTAGTTGCACCAAACAATCGTCAAGGTCCAAGTCGTCTCGGCGAAGCGCGAGAGCACCACCCCGCCTACAGGCCGTCTCCTCGTGAAGCCTAAGCAGAATCGAGTCAAGCCAGGGATCGTTTCCGCCGCTAGCCGCCTCTTTGTTTATCGCAATCAACTGATGATCCGAGAGTGCCCTGCGAGTGCTAGCAAGGCGACGAGGCTTCGCGACGCGCACAGCAGGATTCGCCGATTCGGAAATTAGCCCATCAGCTACCGCGTAGCCGTATAGACAGCGCATAGCAGAAATGAAGTGTTCCACTGCGGTACGGCCGCCACGTGAATTCCGCCGCACGACGACGTTTTTCTTAATGAATTCGGCGAGGTGTCTTATCTCCATGGGAGACGGTTCATCGATACGCCGGTCGCCCCAGACTTCTCCGATTTTCCGCCAGTAAGTCCCGTAAACCCGCCGAGTGCCCGCGGCGACCGCGCCGGAAACCCTTGCTATGTACTCCTCGAAGGTCGGGATTTCTCTCGCCGGCTTGACGTCCTTGAAGACTTCTTCGGCTGTCACTCCTAGCCGATCGATCAGGAACCGCAGCGCCTCCAACTCTGCACCGCCTGCTGGGCGATGACGCTCGGCGTCAGCCATCAGCTGTCCTTCGCAGAGATCGCTGGAGCTCGAGTGCCCGACCGAGCCTGCCCATCGTGAATAAACGGAGTTCCAACCCTTGTGAATCCGCTGCTATCAGGAGACGATCTACCGGCCTGATAGCAGCGGCAATTCGTACACTTAGTGGAAGGCGGAGGTGGCCTTGCCTGGTAACCGTCCAACTGCCTGAATCTGACTTTGTCACAATGACTAATCCTGGCTCGACTGCATATTCGATCGGCTGAAGGGCAGCCCATCGAATGAAGCGGAGAGCCGATCGGTCGGCTAAACGGCCTCGATCGTTAACAGAGGTAACGCAACAGTAGAATGGCAAGTTCTCTTCGACTTCAATCAGGCTGACAAGAGGGAAGCCTCGGGGCCTATCTCGAAGAGAGGCTTCAGCGCCACCAACAACCGGCCGATCGGCAAATTCGCCAACGTCCCGATCGGACCAATCCTCGCTTGACAATGCCACTCCTCCCCCTCTCATCGCTTCCCTTGGTCCTTAATGGCCCGACAGCATGCGCAGATGATCCTCTGCGGAGAAGAATCACGACTCACGGGCCAACTCGACGAAATCCGGCGCTCCCGACCCCTGGTTCAGGTAGCGAGCCGGAGTACCAGGAACGCGCTGTCCGACGACTGCGCCCAGAAGCGGATTCACAATGTGAGTCGCAGAACGGCCGCTAGAGCGTCCTAGGACAATGGTCATGCCTGTCGCTCGCCCCTCCCCTTCCGGCGGTCGGGCCGCCTCGATAAACCTCTGGCCCGACCGGCCCAGAAACAGCAGCATCACTGCCCCCTACACCGCCGGGACTCCTCCCTGCGGATTGGCGCCTTCGCTGGAGGTGGAGCCCGCAGTCAAGGAGATCCTCAGGAAGGCAGTTGAGCCTTCGCATTTGACTTCAGATCGACAGTCGAGCCGCGCCACGGTGCGGAGCATCGGCGTGTTCTGTGATTGGAGATGCAGGACAACGGCCCTTCTGCCGGACTTCTCTGCGTAGTCCAGCAGGCGCCGCAGCAGGCCCGTCCCGATGCCGCGCCGCTGCCAGTCATCTCGCACAAGGAGACCGACCTCTGCATCAGCACCTTGAGCGATCAGGTTTGCCACAGCGATGATCGGCTGGCCGTGCTCTGACCGGTCCTCGCTCACGAGAAGGGTGAGGCCCTGTGGTGGATCGAGCAGGCGGCGCAGTTTCTCCGGCGTGGGCGATGAGCCGCCCATGTAGCGCTGGTAACGGCTTCGGTTTGAGCAATTTCGGTGCAGCTCCTCCACTGCCCCAACGTCTGCTGCGGTGGAGGGCCGTACTGTGAGGACCTCACCATCCGGGAGGACAAGTGGTTCTGGTCTCACGTCCGGCTGATTAGGCACCTTCCGAGGTTCGGAGGTACCGCGATCTCCGGGAAGATCGGGAGTGAGGTCGGCTGCCGCGGATCCCGCGAGAGCTGAATAGTCCACACCGCACAGTTCGACCGACAGGTCCCACAGCAGGCGGCCCGCCTGTGCGTCATGAGAGTTGGCGCTCGATCTCTCGATTGTGGCGGGACCCCGCGTCCGCCACCAACGGCTTGGCCCGAGGTATACACCGGACGGAACGTCGGCAGTGGCAGCGCGCAGTAAGGGCTGCGCGCCGCTTTCTGCCGGCTGAGCGATGAGGGTGCCGACTGCCTGTAGCGCCGCCAGGCTTGCTCGGTGTTTCGGGCTTCGCGGCCGGGGCGACAGGAGCCGTGTTGCTGCCCAGCCCGGCTGGCACGCGATGCTGCGCATCGGGGCTCCGGCTGCTGCAATCAGGCTGTGCAGGTGGTAGGCGAACAGAAGGTTCGCGAGCTTGCTCGCGGCGTAGGCGTGGTAGATGTTGGGGCTTTGTGGGCTGGGCCATTCTTGCGGGTTCAGACGTGCGACGCGGTGGGCGGTGCTGCTGACGGTGACGATCCGCGCGTCGGCCGCGGCGATCAGCTTGTCCAGCAGGAGCCCAGTCAACGCGAAGTGACCCAAGTGGTTGACGCCGAAGCAGGATTCGAAGCCGTCGAGCGTTCGCCATCCGGGCTCGCCGATCACCCCCGCGTTGTTGATCAGGATGTCGACGTGTGGGTGGCTGTCGCTGATGATGCTGGCCGCCGCTCTGATGGAACGGAGACTCCCCAAGTCGATGCTGACCTCATCGATTGCGGCGTTGGGGAACTCCTTGCGGATGGCTCGGGCCGCCTCTGCCATCCGGCCGGGGTGTCGGCAGGCCAGGACGACGGTTGCTCCTGCTGCGGCGAGTTGACGGGCGGCTTGGTAGCCGATGCCGGCGTTGGCGCCGGTGATGACGGCGATTTTGCCAGCTTGGTTTGGTGCCCGTTGGGTGTCGTTGGCTGCCCGGAGGGCAGCGCGGGACCGAAGTCCCGACGCTGCCTCCCGTTCGCCGCCCAGTCGAGGTTGATCGGTCGGCATTGTCAGCGGCTGGTTCACCAGTCACCGACCGCGTAGGCGCCGTTGTAGGTGCCGAGGTTGACACTGATCCAGATGTTGAAACGGGTGCCGTCCTTGACGTTGGTGGCCAAGTTCCTCCATTGCCCCGGCGGCACGTACGTCCAGCCGTTTGAGCAGGTCGCCCGGCCTGAGTAGACGACGCACGCATTGAAGGGTGCGCCCCAGCTGCCGCCGTCTCCGGTGTTCTTGACCTGGATGTCGCGGCACTGACTCGTGGTGCGGTAGGTCCCCGTGCGCGGTGCCGATGCGACCTCCACGCCGTCGAAGACCATGAAGTGGTCGGCCAGGCCGAAGCTGGCGCTGTAGGGCGCGCTGCGGCAGCCGGACGCTGCCTGTGCCGGTGCCGCCGCTACGGCGAGTCCGGCGGCGATGACCACCAGGCCGACGATGGCGGACATGGCGCGCCGGATCTTGCCGGTCGCCGGCCGCTGGTCGATCTCGGGCGGCGGCTGGATGGATGCTGACATTGCTCCTCCTAGGTTCTTGCGGGACAAACGGCAGCGGCCGTGGAGGGAGCGGCGCGCTCGTGGTTGGGTTCGGCGACGGGTGCCGTCGAGCCCGTGTGGGGGACCTTCAGACCGGTCCCGGCGGCGGGGATGGCCGCGGCGGGATCGGGGCAGAGGGCCGGCCGGAGGGTGGCCGGGCTGTAGTAGCGCTTCCAGGACGGGTCTTGGGGGGTCATGGGGTAGCTGTTCAACCAGGTCCAGTCGCCGACGACGGTGCGGCCGGCGGCCTCTTCGCGGCGGACGAACCGCGCGAAGTGCTCGCTTTCGCGGTGATGGTCAGTGATCGTCACGCCGGCGCGGTCGTAGCTGTGCAGGACTGCTTCCTGAAGCGCGAGCAAGGCTTTGTCGTGTCGCAGACGGTCGTTCTCGTCGAGCTTGAGGCCGTCGATGACGGCGGGTATCTGGTGGTATCGGTCGACGTCGGCAAGGTTGCGGGCGGCGATCTCGGAGCCCATGAAGAAGCCGTTGAACGGCGCGGGGTACTGCACCCCGCCGATGGAGAGCAGCATGTTGCTGATGACGGGCACCGCCGGCCACCGCAGTCCGAGGTTGGCGATCCAGCGGTGCTGCGGGTGCTGGATCGGAACCTCGAGGATGTCGGTCTGATCGACAGGTAGCGCGTGTAGGTGGCCGTCGTCGGTGGCGACGATCCACGGCAGGATGTCGAACGGCCCGCGCTCCGGCGGGCCGGGCCAGCCAAGCGCGGTAGCCAGGCGCGTGAGTGTGAGATTGGCGGGATCGCCGAGGATGTGTCCTCGATCGGTCCAGGCGGCGTACCGGACGAGCTGCGGGTTGACTATTCGTACTGGCGCAGGGCCGCCTGCCGGGACGGGCGGGAAGATGGTGATGGTCGACCGGATGCGGCCTGTATTGGTTGCATGGTGCAGGTGGCTGACGAGTGCGCGCTGCACGGCGGTGACGTCGGTGCTGTGGCGGTGGTCGTGTACCTGCAGGCTCTGCCAGCGCAGGCGGCCAATGCAGCGGGCGGAGTTGCGCCACGCGACCCGGGCACCGTAGGTCAACTCATGGGTGGTCTGCCGCCATGTGCCGGTGGTGGTGATCTCCGCGCGCACATCACGCCAGCGGCGCGTGAACCCTGCTTGGCCGGTCTCGTAGTGCAGCAGGCGGAGGAAGGCGTGCGCTTCGTCGAGGACGGAGTTGTGCGTCGTCGATGAAGATGGGTTGGCGACGTCTGCGGTGTTCATCCGTCGACTCCGGCGTCCGGGTCGGCAGATGGGTGGCGGCGGAAGACCGGCTCGTAGCGGGCGTTGTTCAGGTAGGGGGTGCCTTGGGTGTAGCCGGTGCCGCTGCGCTCGGGGCCGAGGACCCGGACGGCGAGGCGGTAGTGGGTCTGGCGCCACTGGGTGATCGCTGCGCTGAACTCGCGCATCGCGGCGGTGAGGAATGGGTCGGTGGAGGCCGACTGCCAAGCCGCTGCCAGGGCGTCATCGAGACTGACCTGGCCCTGCAGGATTGCCGTGCGGACCTCGGGAACTGACAGGTACGCGGGAGAGTTCAGACGCTCGCCGTCTGGGATCCGGCACAGCGATTCGAGCATCTTGTAGTGGCGGGACTGGATGGCGCTCGCGCCGTCGGTGTACGGGCGAAAGGCGTGAAACGCTGCGGGCTGGATCGTGGCCAGCAGGGGCCAGAGCGCAGCGCTCTCGCGTAGCAGCGACGCCGCCGCGGACAGTCTGGTCGCGGCGAGCGGCATCCGGCCGGCCTGTACGGCGTTGATGATCTCGGTGAGGTCCGTCGCCAGCATCGCGAAGGTCGTCTCGAAAGCCTGCAAGACGCGAATGAACATCCACTCGTCGTGCACCGTGTGTACCGGCAGCATGCTGACCTGCAGGGCGCGCCGATCTTCGGCGGTGAGGTCCACGGTGACGGCGGCCGTGACGCGTCGCAGCAGTGCGATCTCCGAGAGATCGGTGGAGTCGTCGACGAAGCTGAGGCGCCGCAGTGCTGGCATCACCGCGCGGAGCGCGTGTCGCAGTCTTTTGGCTGCCATGGGCGGTGTCGGGCGCTGTTGTGGTAGCGGTGCTTGGTCGTCGTGGGCAGCTCGGAGTTCGAAGGCGATGAGGTCTGTCAGCAGGATCGCGTGGAGGCGGTCGCGTTGGGCGAGCTGTTGCGCCGCACCCAGAGCCTGGTTCGGATCAGGTATCGGCAGCAGTGCCAACCCGAGATATGAGCGGTAGTCGAAGGTGCCGTCAATCTTGTCGAGCGCGCCGGAGAGGAACGCGGACAGGTAGGTGACGCTGGTGCCGTTGAGCTGCGGAAGGCGGTCCCTTGCCGCGATCAGCGCTTGTGTCCACTCGTCGGGGACGAAGTGCTTGCCGTAGTGCTGGTAGGCGGTCACGACCGCGTCGAAGGGGAACCGGGCGGCCGAGGGGCGGCGCTGTGCCAGCCACCAATGCAGAGGCTGCGCGCTGGTCACCGTGATGCTCCGATCGGTGTCCCGCTGCGGGATTTGATGCGGTACTTGGCGATGGCGTCGCAGAGCGCGTCGATGTCGCCCGCGTTGGTGTAGGCGTGCGCGGCAATGCGTACGACGCCACGGCGGGGGGCGACGGCAATGCTCTGGTCGTCAAGCCACGCGGCCATCGCCCAGGCACGTGGCTCTCTCAGCGTGAGGTGCGCCCCGCGCTCGTCGACGCTGGGCGCCAGGTCCACGACCTCGCCTTGCCGTGTGAGCCGGTCGGCGGCACAGGCCAGGAGCCGTTGCGTGTGTTCACGGACTGCGGTCAGGTCCAGGTCCTCGATGAGCGACAGCCCAGCGACTGCGGCGTACGCCGCGGGCACCGATGGTGTGCCGGTCTCGAGGCGGCGGGCGTGCGCCGGGAAGTCGAGTCGCGTCGCGTCGAAGGCGTGCGGATCGATGCGGCCGAGCCAGCCGGTCAGGGCCGGGGCGGGTCCGTTGGGGTGACGCGCGTAGAGAAAGGCGATTCCCGGTAGGCCCAGCAGGTACTTTCCGGTACCGGCCATCAGGTAGTCGCAGCGCAGCGCGTCGACGTGCAAGGGCATGACGCCGGCGGCCTGGTAGGCGTCGACGATCACGGCGGCGCCGGCGGCGTGAGCGGCGTCGACGACTCGTCGGATGTCAAGGCGGGTCCCGTCGTGGTGAGTGACGGCGGGCACGGAGACCAGCGCAGTGTCGGTGGTGATGGCGCGCAGGTAGTCAGTGGAGCTGACCCGACCGGCGCGGGGGCCGCACCAGCGCACTCGCGCTCCACGGGGCTCCTGGGCCAGCCACACGTGCGCGACGCCGGGGAATTCGGCGGTGGTGGTCAGCAGGTCGCGGCGGCGCCGCCACCGCAGGCTCGCCACGGCTTGGTGGGCGGCGACGCTGACGTTAGGAAGGATCGCGACCTGGTCGACGTCGGCACCGATGAGTCGGGCGAATCGGCGCCGGGCCTCGGTCACCTGTTCCTCGGCGGCGCTCCAGAAGCCGGGGCGGGACAGGTCGTCCAGCATCGCGGCCAGCGCCTGATCCATCGCGGTGCTGCGCGGGCCGATGCTGCACGCCGCCAGGTGCACCGTCTTGTCCAGGCTCGGAAATCGGCTGCGGATGCCCGCCGGGATCGGGATAGCTGTGGCGCTCACTGCTGGGCCTGCCTGCACTGGCGACCGCGAGGGCTGGATTCGGTCAGCTCGGTGCGCGCCTCCCAGAGCGTGGGGAAACAGCGATGCGAAATGAGCCGGCTCAAGCTGTCGACTGGGGTATTGCGGGTGCCGAGCACGCCGTCGCCGATGATGCGGGTCGCGATGGTGTAGTGCTGGGTGCGCCAGAGCGAGATCTGCTCGTCGAGAGACACGAGCGCTTCGGCGAGCCGGTACAGCGGGTCGGATGCCTGTCCGCGGTAGAGGTCGATCGGCGTGAGGTCGAGTGAGGCCAGGAGCCGGCTCACCGCGATGTCGAGTTCGGTGGTGGCCTGGCGCAGCAGTTTCCAGCCGGGCGATTCGAATCCGGAGCCGTTGCCCAACTCGCCGCGGAAGGACGCGAACTGCATCGGGTGCAGGTGCCGCAGGATGTCCAGTTGCTGCGTGACCAGCCGCAGGCTCTGCGCCGCCCGCTGGATGAGCAGCTCGGCCGCGCCGGGGTGGTCGTCGGCGATGTGGTCGAGCGCGCGCGCCAACTCGTCGTAGATCAGCTTGAACCACAGTTCCGAGGACTGGTGCACGACCTGAAACAGCAACTCGTCGGGGTGCGCTCCCTCGGTGGTGCTGCGTTGCAGCGAGAGCAGTACGTCGGTACGCATGTAGCGGGCGTAGTCGGTCGCTGCGGTGCCGGGCAGCACTGCGGGCAGGGGTGTCGTGGACAAGGGTGGTCCTCCGCTTGGATCGGATCGGTTACGCCGCGGCCCGGCGCGGATGCGGTGAGGGTTCGGCGTGAGGTAGCGGTCAGGCGCGCAGCGCGGACAGCGCGGACGCGGCCACGCGGGCCGTCGGCTCTACCAGGGCGGGGTCCGGGATTGTGTCCAGACGCAGCGGCGCGACCGTCAGCGTGAGATAGAGGTTGGCGTCGTAGGTGACGATGTGGCTACCGGCTGCGTCGGTGTACTGGTAGGCGCCAGCGCCCAGGGACGTGATGTCTCGAACAGACTCGGTCTCGTTATGAACGCGGCGCAGTCCCTCGTACATGACCCGCCCCGCCTCCGGCGCGCCGATGTTGGCCGCCACGGTCACGACGACGCCTCCGGGCAGTTGACCGAGCGTCGCGGTACACGTCAGGTTGGTGGTGGCACCGACCGGACGATTCTGGTGCTGTTGCTGTCTCACCGGGCCGAACAGTTCGCTCAGCGGCCGGAAATCCAGCGCCGGGCACAGCGCGTCAACGCTTCGGTAGGTCGCTGGTGGGCCCGTGGATGTCCCAGCAGTGCCGAATCCGGCGGTGGAGGACGGCGCCACCGGCGCGGTCACGGACGTGTCGTCGGCCTCCGAGCAGCCGGTCAGCGCCAATGCTGCAAGACCGAGGAATACAACAAGAGCCGAAGCAGCTCTGCGAGCAGGCAGGCTCACGCGGTGCCCTGCGTCATCAGCCGAGGGCATCAGCGCGAGAGCTGCCCGCCGTTCTCGGCTGCCCCTCACACCAGAGATGGATTGATTTGCTCGACCGTTCATTCGCGGCAGCACCTATCTGGGGGCGCAGCGCATCAGCCCACCGCAATATGGCGGCGAGCCTGAACCCATGTCCCTTCCCCCGTTGTTGAGGACTGGGTTGTTCGGCTTCGAATCCACCACAGCACCTTTGTGTGTGTCTACCAATGCGACTACACCTGGCCGGATGCCAAACAACCACATAGGCCAGCCGTAGCCATGTTGAGCTGCGCAAACAGTGGCTATAAAGGCAGGTCGCGGAGATGGTGAAGCTGGTGCGTCGGTGGTGGAAACGCTAGCGTCCAATCCGCCATTGGACGCGGCGGCAGTTTGCACCACCGCCGGCCAGGACCGTGCAACACGGGGAGGTATTAGATCGTGAATCAACCTGACTCGCAGGTGCGGCAACGCCTAGCGGCATTCGCGGCTTCGGCATTCGCCCTTGCGACAATCGGCGCGTTGTCCGCGTCACCAGCGAGGGCGGAGGTGAGTCCTTCGAGTTCGGCGACCGCTACGGCCAGCCCTGACAAGCCAAAGCCACAACGGTCCACCGTCGAGACGGAGCCCTCAACGTCGAAGCCGACCGCCCCCAGTGCTCCCGACCCGACCGATCCTCCGCCGGAGCCCGACCCCACCACTGCCCCGCCCGATCCCACCACCAGGCCGCCGGAGCCCGATCCGAGCACTCCCCCGCCCGACTCCCCACCCGCGCCGGAACCAACCCGGGCAAGTCCTCGGCCGTCGAGCAGTGCGCCAAGCGGGGGGCGGAATCCGCAGCAGCCAGGCGGGGGCGCCACAGATGGGGGCGACCAGCCGAGCAACGACGGCGGCGGTAACGCCGAATCATCGGCACCGTCGCTCCCGGTGACCGGCGGGAGTATCGCTCCTATCGCTGCCACTGGGGGCGCGGCCCTCATCGCCGGCGTCGCGCTGCTACTGGCCGGCCGTCGGAAGCCACGATGAGCACAAGCTGGCCCAGCTGACGCAGGCGGAAGGAGCAGCCAGTGACGACGCAGCACCCGGACCGGGCGGTCTGGCCATCCTCGATCGAGGACGTCCCCACCACCGCGCCCGGCCGGGCGCCTGCGGTCGAACCCGTTCGCCGCACCGCTGCCTCACCCAACAACGGCATCCGCACCGGCACGCAACCCGCTGGCTCCGACGCGGCACCGTCCTTGGCGGCCGGTGACCGAAGCGGCCGACGGAGGCGATGGGCGCGCGGACCCGCGGCGCTCGCTCTGGCGTCCCTGCTCACGGGCGCGTCCATCGGATTCGGCCTGCGCTACTCGGTCGTGCCACCGCCGCGTCAGACGCCGACAGCCTTGGCGCCCACCGCATCTGCCGGCGCAGCATTCGCGCAGCGCCAGGCAGCGGTCAACCGGGCTAGCCTGCCGGCGCCCGACATCGCGGACTTCGCCGATCCTTGGCTCGCCACGGTTGGAGGGTGTTCCGTCGATGCGATCAGCGAAGCGCAGCGCAGCAACGGTGAGACGACTCGAACCCGCTGTACCGCAGGCATCGTCACCGGTTACTGGATCACGTACCGCAACCTCGCCGACCGGGAGGCCGCAGAGGCCCGATACCGCAGTCAGGCGGCCAATGCGGCCACCCTGGCACCGGGTGCGGCGGCTCCGACGCAGCAGCGCACCGCGGCCGGTCGCACCGTGCAGTACATCGAGTACGCCTACCGAATCCCCACCGGCGACCGGGCGGGACAGGTCGTGGTCGCCATCTGGTGGAGCGACCTCACGAAGCCCATCGCAGGAGTCTTCACCTGCTACTGGGCTGAGCTGGCATCCTCGTGGCTGCCACTACGCGACCTGTGGGCACAGGCCGCCACGACGCCCGTTCAGCGGTAGCCGGCCAGTGCTGGCAGCCGCCCGGCGGCGATCTCCGCGACGGCGTAGGGCACAGCCGCCGCCGGTACGACGACCTCTCGGCTCGCCCACGGAACGGGAAGTGTCGCTTGCCCGCACTGCCCGCACCACGATCCCGCCTGCCAGACCTGCCACGCACGGCCAGCCAGCGTGCCGCGTCGTCGACCTCGTTAGGCTGCGACCCCGAACCACCAGAACTCGCGGTGCCAACATGGTGGTGCTGGTGTGAGTCGTCCTGATCCCTGCGGCGTAGACCGGGGCCAAATGGCGTCGACCGCCGGTGGCGCCACAACACGGGCTAGCGGCAAGAGATGACATATCACGAGTATGAACGCCTGCACCGACAATGCGATGACCGGTGCTAGACCGTCCCAGCGGGCTCATCGTAGCGATCGGCGAGCAGCCGTCCACAGGTACGGGCGCCATACGTGGTGCGCGTCCGTGCTACTCGTATCCCAGCCGCGTCGATGGCGGGGTAACGTCGCCGGCTGTTGAGCTGCACGCAGTTGGGGCATCCTGAACCAAGACTCACGAAGGGCGATTATGGCCGAAGCCATCGACATCTGGCCTAGCTCATTGGATCGATGAGGTAGGGGAAAGCGCCAACCCTCAAACCTCCGCCGGTCGCGGCTCGCTCCTCACTACGTCATCGACTGGACAGCTTTGGTCCCACGGAGGTACCTCGACCAGTACCGGTAGGTAGTCAGCTCCGACGATCAGGGTCAGCGGGTAGCGACGGCTCCGTGCATCGGCGAACGAGTCGGTGCAGTGGAGTAGGGGTCGGGCCCACTCAACTCTGGACGCCAATCACTGAGTGGCACTAGTCCGGGTGCCATAATGGTGAAGTCACCAAACAGAGCGCCGAGCTGCGCGTCCGTTCGGAGTGTGATTTCGGTGGCCGCTTGCGCTTTGAACACACTCTTTGCCGTGGAGACGGTTGTCTCGTCATAGGCGTCGGTTACGTCGACGGCGCTCAGGTGCGAAATGACCATCGCGCTTCCTGGAGCAAGCTGGTCTCGGATGGGTGCGATAACGGCATCTATCCGATTGTCGGGCACCTGCTGGAGCACCGCGCAGTAGAGCACGGCGACTGGCCTGTTCAGGTCAATCACCGTTGCTAGGTCACTGTCGCTGAGGGTGTCCAGCAGAAGCTCAGGCTGGGTGAAGTCGCCTTCCAGCGCGCGGTGCGGGCCGCCCATTAGGATTTCGTTGGATGCGACAACCGCGACTGGGTCGATGTCGACGTAGAGCACCCGGCTGTCTGGAGCGATTGCTTGCGCGACCTCGTGAACGTTACCTTGAGTAGGAATGCCCGAGCCTAGGTCCAGGAATTGCCGGATGCCGGTCTCGGCCAGCACATGTACGGCTCGGCGCAGGAACAGGCGATTCGACCAGGCAATATCCCGAGCCTCCGGGACGGCCCTCAGGAGCTGATGCGCCGCCGCCCGATCAGCGGGAAAGTTCCTCTCACCACCGAGGAGGTAGTCGTAGATACGGGCGACCGTGGCGCGACCGAAGTCCACGCCGCCGGCAGCAGTCCGCTGGTCAGTCAAGATTTCTCCTACTTTCGATGCGCGGGCACTACCGCGCTATTGGAATCCCTTGCCAGCAGCTCGATGAGCGCGTCCGATACCAAGGCCAGCCGCTGTGCATCGGCCTCAACATCCGGATGTGAAACACGCGATTCCTGCGGCTCCAGACCCGGCTCCTCCTGCAGGTCCGGCCCAGCTTTTGCCGGTGATTTGAGCCTCTGCATGGCGGCTAGAATTGCCGCTGCCTCGCCAGCCGCCGCAGCCCGGTCGAAGCTGTAACCGGCGCCTGCCGCGCTTCGCTTCGCCTCAGCAATGACTCCTGCGTCCAGCGGGCCGAGCGCTTTTAGGCCGTCGGCGATCTCTACGCATCGCCGATACAAGTGCTGTCCGGCGCCCAGCAGTACACCTCTGGCCCGCTCGGGTTTATGAGGAGGGTCAAGCGCGATAGTAGGCGTCGCCTGGAAGAGGGCGTACCACAGTGGATGTAATCGCCGATAAAGGCGACGTCGACGCGGCAGCGCTCGCACCGCATCAGCGAATTTCCATGCGGACGAAAATACGAGACTGATGCACACTAGCGGCAGCGCCAACGTGATTAGCGCCTGCGACACGATCGGTTCAGACCACGGAGGATCGATGCCTCTTAGCTTCAAGGCAATGAAGAGACCTTTGTGCACTACGTATCCGGCACCGAAAGTGGCGCCAATCGCGAGGAGTCTCATACTGACACGCAGCCGACGCTCGGCGAACTTTGCATAGCGGATCGACATTCGGAGAATGTCGCCAATTGCTACAGCTAGGCAAACTAAATAGCCCAGCATATAAATGCCGATTTCCGGCAATTCCGCATACCTCTCCGCGAAGCGCAGAGGCTCGGATACAGCGACGTCGGCCGCCACGAACATGGCTACCATCAGACAAAGTACGGCGGTAAGCACCACCAACCGGACCCGAAGCCGGCGCGGGGCCTTCTCCGGGTCACCGAGATATAGAAACAATATTTGCACCGCAGCAGCAACTACCAGAACGGAGCCGTTCTCCAGGATCTTCGTGACGTTCGGTATACCGGTGGCTTGATCGACTGCGGTATACACCGGCGCCCAGCCCACGATGACGGCCACTGCGCAGCCAAGGCAGATAGCCGCGCTCGCCTGAATTTTGGGATCCTCAGGGTCTCGCCTCAGGGCTCCGAGCTTGACCAGAAACGCCGCCATAGCGAGCACCGCAGTGACTATATGGCCGATCGCCACCAGCATGTCGGCCCCGTCTAGTCCGTCAAAGCTGCAGCAATGCGGTACACCACTGCGGCGGCGTCGTCGTGAAGGCCAGCGACGTTGACGACGTCCCCTAGGCCATCCAACCGCGCCCCGAGGTATGTTGCGACCACCTCAGCGTCTCGCTCCTGCTGCTGGTCATAGGTCCTTGGTGATCGAGCCATCACAGAGTCGACGCCCTCGACGCTGAACACTTCAGCCATGACCTCGCCGGCCCCGTCTATTACAGGCCTGCCTACGTGGTTCAGTGCCATATGCATGAGCTCGTGCAGGAGGGTCTGCACCTCCAAGACCATCGACGTCGCCCTGCTGTAGAGGACGTAGTCCGTTTCGGGCGTCGCCACCCATAGGCCGCACGGCAGGGTCGAGGTCTGAGATGTCATCGCGACCAGCTGGATCGGACGGTCTCGTGCAGCCTCCAGTGCCGCGATCAAGGACTGGACCGTCAACGGCACGGGCAGCTCAACCGCCACCCGACGGAGCAACCACTCAGCCCGGCGCTCTTGCCGCCGCCACATACCTTCACCTCCTGAGGCGGGCGCGCCGAGGCACACCGTGCGCCGAGCAGCGCCCCGGCCCCACTAAGTGGCGGCTCAGTGACTACGCTCAAGAGCCGACCACAATAGTGGTGAGACGCTAAGGGGGCAGCATAGCCACCAACACGCTCCGGAGGCACCCCCTCTACCGCTTGCAGCCATGGAACTTCCACAAAAGAGTGTCCTGAAGCATCGCCAAACGGGGCGAATCGCACTTCGCACGCGCCCACTGAGATGATGACGCGTCCACGGAGAGGCCCACCCCTTGAACGTAACTATCGACCTGCCCCAGCGCCCCAGCCTCGCCGACAGGGTGGCGCGCGCCGCGACAGAGGTGTTCGCTCCGACCCATCTCACGGGTGCTATGCCGATCGTCATCGGAATCCAAAGTGCAGCCACTGCACGCATCGGCCTTGCCTGGGGCCTGACGGCTGCGCTGTTCTGCTCGGTTTTTCCGAGGAGCGTCGTTTGGCTCGGTGTCCGCCGCGGCCAGCTCACCGACCGGCACGTCGGGCGCAGAGAGCAGCGCCGAGCACCAATGGTGTGGGGTTTGTTGTCGGTCTTGGGCGGACTTGCGATATTGGTTGGCTTCGGCGCCCCCCGTTCGTTGACGGCGTTGGTCGTCGCGACGTTCGCCATTGGACTGACTTTGACCGCGGTCAACCTCGTCTGGAAGATCAGCGTGCACGCAGCAGTCGCGGCTGGTTCGGCCGCCGTGCTGGTGAGCGTGCTTGGTCCACCGCTGCTGCTTCTCGCTGTTCCGGTTGTTGCCCTTATCGGCTGGTCCCGCATCCGGCTGCGCGACCACACGCCTGCTCAGGTGGTGGCTGGCACCGGCGCGGGTCTGGTCATCTCGATGCCGATATTCCTTGTGCTGGCTTGACCGACGCCGGGTCCACGCCCACCAGGAGCTTTGCCGTTCAGTTCAGGCCTGTCAGGCCGATCCGGGGCGACCGCCACGACGCGGCGGGGGGTTCCGCCGCGCCTCCAAAGCGGCAACCTGCTCGACAATCGCCCGCAAGGTAGCCCTTGGCATGCCGGGAGGTAGGTTTCGCGCCAGGACTGTGATCTGAGCGAGGTCAGGGTCCGCCTCGGGAGCCGAAGCATGGCCGGCAGGCGCGGCCGAGTCGAAGAAGTAGCTCGGACTAACACCCCAGAAGTCAGCCAGGCGCTGGATGTTCTTCATGGTGGGGTTATCCCGCTCGCCGCTCAAAAGATAGTTCAAATAGGACACCGACAGGCCTGTGGCGGCCGAGACCTCCTCCGGCGTGAACTTCTTCTCCGTGTCCTTGTTCAGGCGTTCGTCGAACAGAGCTTGGAGTCGACCCGCGAACGTGGAGCCTCCAGAGCCTGGCCCAGCCGAAGGGTGCGACCCTGGTCCACCCCCAGAGTCCGTCATAGTCATTCCCCAACTTCTCGACGCGCCACTATCGTGGGCAAAGTGAATTTTCGACCACAACAGTTGCGGAGCCGTGCCGCCCGGTGCGAAGCTTGCTCGGGCACGGCCACTGCTGTGGCAGTGACACGGTATCGGACAACCATAGTGTTGCAACAGGTGTCCGTTGTTCCGACACCTGGCGGAACCGGCGATGCCGTATCGGAGACGGGCAGCGCATCTAGAGGCGGGATCGGGGGGATGCGCGATGCGCGCCGGAGAGCCTGCGCCAGGCAGAAGTCCGCGGGGCAAATGCCTCCGCGGATGCCGTCACGCGGCACCCCTGCGTCGAAGCGAGCTGGCGTCAGTGGCCTCGGAGCAGCAGACTTCGGGGCCACTGCCGTTCCTGGCCGACACTCGCGGCAGCGACTTGCAACAGCACCACACGTGGCACAGCGAGTGCGGCGCTCCTTCGTACGTTGTCCTCGCAGACCGTCGCGCTCAGCGGCTTCATCTGAGCATTGGACTGCCGTCTTCACATCGCCGGCGACCGTCGCTGGGGCTCTGGTCACATACTGACTGTAATGCCAGGAGACCCACATGATTTGGGCACGCGGCCGTATCGCACGTCGCCTACGGGATGCCGGGCTGCCGCCTCCGCCCGCTCCATACACCGTCGATGCCTGGTGCGAGGCCATCGCCCACGGCCGAGGCCGCCCGATCCACCTTCGCGGCGAGCACCTCGGTATGGAACTCCCCTCTGCGTTTCTCATCAAGCTCGAGCATGCAGACGTCATCATTGTTGACTCGGCCCTACCGACGCTGCCTCGAACGCAAGGCATCCTGCACGAGCTGGCTCACCTTGTCCTCAACCACAGTGGCGACGCCCTGCATGCCGAGGTCGACGCAGCCGTTGAGGCTGAAGCGGAGCTCGCAGCGGACCTGCTCTTCCAGCGGCTGTCCAATGCTGCGACGGTCGCGAGCCGGGCATTGACCTCCGGCACCGCCAACTCGATCCGTAGCCAGCGGCTGTGGTGGCCTACGAGTTGGTGGACCGATCGCCGAACGGACTGGCAGGTCAACCAGCTGTGGATGACCCTACGAGCGGGCATGCCCGAGGCAGCCATCATCACGACCACTACTGCTGAAAGGGTCCCGGTAGAAATTGGCGGCAGCCGGCAGCGTTACCGGCGGGCCGTCGAGGTGCACGAGGCATTGCGGTTGCTGCGTCCGTGGTACTCGCGGCAGGTACACGACAGCGCCACCCAGCGTGCCCAGCGCTATCAACTGGATGCCACGAGTACGGCTGCGGTGGTCGAGGCGGCTCAGGTGGCGGTGGCGCTGCGGCGCCATCAGACCGAGCCGCCCTCGGACGACGTCCCACGGTTACCTCAGCGACGGCTTGCTGCATACGACATTCGCGCGGAGGCCCGCCGCCTGGCGCTCGTGGGTCTTGCGCTACATGACTCCCCCCTCGTCGCTGCGGAACTCGCTCGCTGGAGCCCGGTGGCCTACGGCTCGCCGCCCGAGGAACCTGGGTCCACGGCCTTCGATAGTTTCCCGATCACCCCGCTGAACAGAGCCGCGACTCGAAACGGCTGGGCCGGCGCGACGTAGACGGAGCGGTAGGACCTCCGCTCCAGCGGCGTCCAAAGCTGATGGCTGCCAGAGTGTGGCGTGATCCCTGATCTGGGACGGGAACATCTCGCCGCCAAAGTGCGGGCCGCTTCCGAGGGCGCAACCGAGAGTAGCTAGTTCGCGTCGCTCGTCGTCGCTGGCGATCCCCGGTGCGATGACTGCCAGGTCGAGATCGATCGCTAGGTCAACGGCCGCGCGGATCACCGACCGCGCGGGGCGCCAACCCGCGTCCAGCGCGTAGGCCGGGTGCACTCGCAGGAAATGCCACGGTGCCGCGTCCAGCGACTCAATGCTCCGTGTGCTACTGCCGTAGTCCTCTAACAGCAGCCGGACACCCAAATGGCGGAGTTGCTCCGAGGCATCTCCGGGAGGTAGATCCGCTGGCTGGCCTACTGCGAGCACGAGCGAGGAGGCCGCCAGGTTGCCTTGCAGCGCCTCTCGCAAGCCATCGACGAATCCGGGTGTCACGGCGCGGGCGGGGATCGGCACGACCAGTGCAGCGTGCGGGAGGGCGTTCCGCCACGTCGCGGCGGCGGCTATCGATCGGGTCAACACGGTTCTCGCGAGACCCTCCAACGCGTCTTGGTCGTCAAGGAGTTGGTACGCGTACCCGTCGGCGGCGAGCACGTCATAGCGCGAGTACAGCCAACGGGGCACGGACTGAACCATCGTGATGCTGCCACGGGCGAGATCAACGATAGGTTCGAAGGAGATCGACATGCGTGCGTGTTCGAGCTCTCGTACGAGCGGAACGCTCTGAATCGGGCCAGCCTGATACGTGACCAAACGGTCTTGGCCTTGCCGGATGGCCCACCACATCACCCGCTCCGCCGCGTCGAGTAGAGCGGCGATCTCGTCGGGAGCGCCTGAGGTCATGCCTGCGCTCACCCGGACCGCTAGCTGCGAGCCTCCGATGTTGATGGGTCGGCGCAGGGTTGCCACGGCGTAGCACGCCCGCTGGTAGGCGCTCATCTCTGTCGTAGCCCACATCACGAATGCGAACTCCGCGTCGCCAACCCGGGCGACCTCCGCCGCGTCTCTTGATGTTCGACTGAGCCGTGTCGCCAGCTCGTTCAGCAGGACAAGAGCTTTATCGCGACCGACCGCGTCAGCCAGGAACTCATAGTTCTCTAGCCGGATTGCCACCACGTGACAGGTGTCCGAAGCCTTCTCAGCAACCCGGGTGAGCAGCGTCGCCCGGTTCGGCAGGCCGGTGTCGCGGTCATGATGCGCCTCGTGCCTCACCAAGGCGTAGGCATGCGCGATGTCCAGGCTCGTCGACAGCGTCGCCGAGAATGCCCGCAGAGTCGACCGCTCGCGAGCCGACAACCTGTCGCGAGCACCCCGAAGGTAAAGCCTCAACGTGCCTTGCAGTCCAGTCGTCTTGGCACCAATCTCGTGCGCGATGGGCAGCGGGGCGCCAGCGGCGTACACAGGGACTTCTGCCGCCGGACCGTCGAACACCACCGCCGCGTCGCGATCGGCACGCACCAACCGGCCGCCGCCCGCAATCTCGATATCTGCAGCCTGAGCACCGAAGAGCTTCACCGCCCCGGCAGCCGCGGTCCGGAGCACGACATCGATGTCCCGGCTCGCCAGGGCATCGCTCAGCACAGCGAGGTGCTCCCACGCGCGCCGTTCCTCACGGATCCGAAGGCGATGTGTCAGCACCAGATGCAGGACTAACATCGCGGCAGGCAGAGCTATCAATGCCCGCATATCAAGGCCGGTGAGAACCGAAACCAAACCTGCCGTGCCGACTTCAGCGAAGCCCACGATCAGTCGTGTACGCCACATGTAGCGCAAAACCGTCAGGACGGGACGGCCCGTTGCCAGCGCCGCTGCGGCCGTCGTGACTATTTCCTGTAGAGCTAGCACCGCGATCCCTGCGACAAGGAATCCCAGTACATAAAGTTGCCACCCCGAAGTTGCCAGCCCCGAGTCCTCAAATCTCGGACGTATACCGAAGGCGTGCATAGTTACGGCGGCCAGCGCGGCGGCTACGACATCCATACTGACGTTGTGGATAGCCTTATGCAAACCAGCGGAACGTGGGTATCGTGTGAGGATTCGGGCCACGGTGACGCCGACGGCGGCGCAGATAATCACCCACGGGACTGGCAAGACTGATGCGCACAACAGCGTCGCCGTCGGCGTCAGCGTGATCCGAAAAGGTATACGGGGCGGCACAGGCGCCGAAAAGATGGCACCGACCGCCATCACGGCCGTGCCCATTATTGGGTACACCAAATAATACGGCGTCGGTTGATGTAGGTTTATCGCCGCCCACAGAACGCTTGAGAGCGCCGCCGCAAAGACTGTGATCGTCAACAGCACCAGCGCAGGCCCGCGTCGTCGGGATGACATCAATCATTCCCCCGTATTCATCAACCTCAGCCCTCTCTGCAACAGATCGTCCACATTAACAGGTGAAGCCAACCTTAGTCCCACTCAACGCCCTTGCGCATCACTGAACCCCCTCTCCCGCCTCTCCAATGGTTGGAACATATGACCGCGTGTCGACCATTATCAACTGCAAAGAGTCGTTTTCGTCACTAACCGCGCACTGGGACGCACCGACGTAACGAAAAGGCAATCGCCTGCGCACTTGGGGCGACCATTGGTGGCTTAGTGTGACCTCGCAGCCACATGAGGTGCGCCATCGCCCTTGACGCCCACAGCATGGTCACTCGGCGCAACGGACAGATGACTATGGGGATGGGCGCGCGATCCACGAACTGACAACGCCCGCCCTGGGGGGCAGCCGAGTTGGTCGTCATTCACGTGCTCGTCGACTCCCTGGCCAGGAGTTAAGCCGCCGCCTCTCCGCGCCCGCACTGGTGGCGCTATCGTCCTGATATCGACTATTTAGGACGGCCCACAGTGCGGTAGTTGTGGACCGGCAGACCCGAGGAGCCGTTGTTGCGCGGCGGCTTGCAGGACGAGCGCGGGTGGCGGATCTGTCCCCGCCGGTCTTGCGTTGTCGATTCATGCCTGCCCGACCCGACGAACCGCTTAGGTCAGGGTCGTGAGGACGGTGTGCTCGTGTAGGTGGCGGCGCGGCCGCGATCGAGGATCAGCACAAGGGAGAAGAGGCCCGCCCGAGCGCCGGTCACCTGTTCGTGGGCAGAGAGGACCTCACCGGTGCCAGGGTTGAGGATGAGCTGCGTTGTGGAGCCGTCGACAGTCACGCTGAATCCAAGGCCGGCCCGTCCGGCCAGGTCTGTCTGCTCGCCTCCGAAAGAGATGTTCGGCACGCCGGCCAGGACGCGCAAAATCTCCGCGCGCTGCTCCTGACTGAGGTATTGGCTAGTGGCGAGGCCGATGACGCCGTGGACGAGCATTCGGGGGTAGGCAGGCTCGTTAGCCAGCTCCCGTGGTGCTAGGGAGCCGGCGAGCGTGGTGGCATCGGCGGGCAGCGGTTCCGCCAGATACGGCGGCAGTTCGCCCGCCAGGTATCGCGTGGTCTTTTCTGAGGCTGCCGGGAACCTGCTCCGCTCCGCCGGTGTCGGGCGGTGGGTGAGGCCAGGCACATCGGGAAGCCGGCGTGTCAACTCCCGGCCGGAGCTGTCAGTGTCGCGGCGCCAGCGACGCACATCAGAGCGTGTAATCACGTTGGTAGCGCGGGTCCACGACTGAGTGTGCAGGTAGGTGTACGGCAGGTTGGTGGAGGCGTCGGCGGGTGTACTGCCGACGCTCGCGGCGAGGGTCATCAGGCGTTCGTGCGGGGTGAGGCCGGGATCGGTGGCGGCCGTTCGAGGGGTTGTGGTGCTCTGCTGCCGCGGTGATACGGATGCAGGTTGCGAGCCGGTTTGGCCGGCGGGGTTGCTTGATTGGCAGGCAGTGAGCAGGACTCCGAGAGCGCTCGCAGTCACCAGGTGGGCGAGAGCAGTCCGTCGGGGCATGGGCATCGTGGTGATGATTCCTCGCTGGATAGGTAAGCGGTCAGATGGCTGGCGCTGGCGCGCTTCGGCGTTGAGGCGGCCCAGCGTCGCTGTGGTCGGTTAGCAGCCGGGAGGTCTGGCACGGACGTCGATAGGGCTGCTTGGTTGGCCTGTCGCGCTAATTGGCCCTGAGCAGGTTGGTCAGCGCCTGTCGGCCGCGGTCGGTGAGCATGGCCGTCAGGGATCGCCGGTGTGGCACCTGTCGCAGGTGTCCGTCGGCGAGCAGCACGTTGAAGGTGTCGCGGACGGTGCCCTCTGAGGGCCGGTTGGTGCCCTCAGCAGGGGTGTTGACCGTGGCGGCAAGCTCACGCACCGTCCATGTCCGGGTGGGATCCGCGAGCAGCGTCGTGTAGATGCGGCGCCGCTTGCCCGCCATCGACCCACCGTCCGAGCGCAAGTCCTCACCGCCGGGTCAGATCGGCCTGCCCCGCTGTGCGCAACTGCTGTCCGCCGGTCGGCCCGCCGGTGTTGTTGTTTCGGTAAGCATGGCTAGGGCTGTGAATCATGGCGTTGAGCTCCCATCGGTGATGCCGCTGCCGAGTCGTGTGGCGGGTCGTCGATTCCGGCCGGGTGGCCGTGGCGTTGGTCGACGCAGGTGGTACGCATGCGGGTTAGTTCCTGGCGCAGGCGCGGGCCGTCGCGGTGACCTGGATGCGCGGCGCGGTGCTCGGCGGCGGCCCGGGCGAGGAGTTGACGCGCGGGTGCGCAGTGCCCGTCTTGATAGAGGACGAGGGCGAGGGTCGCTTGGGCGGCGAGGGTGGGCAGTGCCCGGGGGCCGTCGGCGGAGGTGTGGTGGCGGATGAGATCGCGGTAGCAGTCGGCCGCTTCGGGGAGTTTGCCGGTGCGGCGGTACGTGTTGGCCAGGATCTTGAGGGCGGCACGTGCCTCCGGTGATGTGGCGCCGCGCAGGCGGCGTAGGGAGCGGCACGCCCAGCGGGCCCAGGGCAATGCGGCGCTGGGACCGTCGTCCGTGAGGGTGAGTTCTGCGAGCAGGGCGGCAGCGTTTGCGGTGGCGACGTCCAATGCGGGGAGGTCGTCGGTGGGATCGATGTGTAGCAGGCCGGCCTGCAGAGCTTCGATCGCGCGTGAATGGTCGCCGTGATTGGCGTGGGCCCGGGCGTAGGTGAGGCGTTGTGCCATGGACATCCGGGGTCCGACGAGCTGTCGAGGCTCGGATCGCCACGTGATGTACAGGTCATCGGGCCCGGCACCGACCGCGACGCAATGGATGCCACCGGGGGCGTACGCGGCAGCGCAATGGATCTTGCCGCGAGGTACGAGGTGAGGGGCGCGATGCAACACGGCTTTAGCGACCGCGTCGCGCAGCGCTTGCGCTGGCACGGGTGCACGCCCGCAGGCGGGCATGCACAGGTAGACCGGCGGGCACCCGGGAAGCTGCACCAAGATCATCGGATGGCCGCAGTTGTGGCAGGTCACCAGTCCCGGCGGGACGGGGGCGGCTGGCACCGCGCGGGCACGCGCCACCCATTCGTCGATCGTGGCCTGTGATAGGCCGCGCTCGCGGGCCACCGCACTGATCGCCTGGTGTAGGTCGTGCTCAACGGCACGCTTGAGCGTCGCGGCGACCGCGTCTGCGACGAACGCAGGCGTCCATGGGGTAACCGACGTGCTCCGCGACGGCATAACGTATTCCTCTCCTGATCACGCGGTTCTCGTGCTTGATGACAAGCCGGTCAGCGCTGGCCGTGAGGGGGTTGCCTGGGTGCAGACGGCGCGGTGGTTCTCACTGGCGGGCGTCGCAGCGATGTCCGTGATGCGGGCGCCATGTGGATCGCCTTGGGGCAGGTAGCGTGCGGCGATGGTCATGGCGACGGTGAGGCAGCGCTGGGCGACGTCGCACCATCCGCAATCGCGGTAGAGGCACGCGAGGTGTGTGAGCGTTTTCAGGCTGACCGGGGCTTCGGGTCCGTGCCGTCGTGCGGCAGTGGTGTAGACGTCTGCGAGGTCTCGGATTGCCTTCTCACAGCGGCCGACGCGGTGGTGTGCCTCGGCCATGCCGGCGCGGGCGTACAGGGTCCGCTCGTGGCTGTGGCCGAGTTCGGCGGTGGCGAGGTCGACCAGGTCGCGGTAGGTGGTGACGGCCTGGTCGACGTGTCCGGTCAGCGCGGCCAGGGGTGCCAGCATCGCCGCCGCGTCGAGGCGCTCCGCGGAGTGATTAGTGCGGTGGGCGAGCGTGTGGGCGTAAACCGCCCACTGATAGGCGTCATGGAGATCACCCAGCGTCTGCCGCGCGGCGGCGTGGTCGATTGCCCACCGAGCGGGCATCTGGTGGAGCCCTCGCGCCGGTTGCGGTGCCCGGGGCATCGTGAGGTGCATGGTTGTTCCCTTGCGTTCGTCGAAAGGCAGGCGGGGACTGTGCGGCCCGGCGCGAGTCGCCGGTCAGGTGCTGCTCACGTCGGTGGGCGTGAAGTGGCAGCCAGCCGATGGGTTCCGTCCTGGCCCGGCGCGCTAGTGGGCGGGGCTTTGGGCAATGGTCGAGGTGAACTGATAGGAGCGCAGCACCACCATCGGATCGGCCATCAGCTCGGCGAAGCGGTCCAGGTCCTCTTCCGTCGCGCCGTCGACCAGCAGCTGGTCGGTCAGTTGGTGAACGTTGTCGGCGTAGAGCTGGCAGCCGGGGCCGCCGCCGGTCCAGGTACGGGCGGTGGTGCGGGCGTGCACGTGGTTCATCCCGGCGTGCAGCAGCAGAGAGGCTGCCCTGTCGCCCCAGTGCAGGTCGACGCCCTGGCTGGCGAGGACGTCGAGAACGCGGCGCACCACGTTGGCGAGTAGTTCCGCGTCTTCGGGGGAGGGAGCGCGGTGCACCCACATCTGGGCGTAAACGATGTCGCCGAGGACCAGCCATCCGCCCGGCTTCAGTAGGGAGATCATCTCGTCGAGTAAGTCGGTTCGGTTGGCAAGCGGCGCCAGCGCGCAGCGCGCATTGATCAGGTCGAACGGCGCGGCTTCGGCGGGTAGTTGCAACCCGTGGCGCAGGTCGCGTTCGTAGACGTGGACGATCGCGGTGGGGTCGAGCAGTTTCGCGTCGTCGTCTAGGGCGACGACGCGACCCGACGATCCGACCAGGCCGGCGAGGTAACGCGTGAGCGAACCAGCTCCAGCGCCGACATCGAGAGCGCGCTGCCCGCTTCGGACTCCGATACGCGCGAATTCCCGTGTCGTGATCGGGTCGAACACCTTCGTGAGGTCTAGGGGCGGCGTGCTGCTGCTTATCTGGTGGCGCTGGTGGGTGGACGTCATCGGTTCCTCCTGGTTCAACGCTGGTTCGCGAGAACGCTGGTGCCGCTGTGGGCCCAGCACAGCTCGACGGACTCGGGGCTATGGACGAGGGCCAGCTCGACAAGCCGGATCAGGTGTTGGCGTAGGTCGGCACGGGTGGACTCCTGCCATCGCTGGTAGGTAATAAGTGGCCGGGTGGCCGCGGTGCGTCGGTCGTAGGCGGCGGCGAAGCCGACAACGAGCGCTTCCAGGTGCGCCGCGTCGTACAGGACTGCGGGGCAGAAGCAGACATAGAACCTGCGACGCGGGGCAGCGGCGTAGGGCTGGAGGTACTGCTCGCAGGTGGTGCAGCGGGCCAGGTCGGTGAGCAGCCAGAGGCTGGTGTCGTCGTCATTCACGATGTCACCGCCTTTGCCTTCTTGAAGGTGGGTGGGGTGGTCGGCGGCGCCGTTCGGGTCGGCGACGCCAACCACCCACCGCCGCCCGCGATGGATGCTCGGACGGCGGCCCCGCGCCTGGTGGGACCTGACCCGCCAGGTGCAGGGGTGCAAGCGAGGCGCGGAGCTCGCCTCGCTGGGCTGTGAAGGGAGACGTTGGTGGTCATCGTGGGGATCCCGTAGGTACGGCAAGCACGTCGTGCAGGCGGGCGGGATCGGCGCGCAGGTCTGCTGCGGGGGCGTTCAGGGCGATGGTGCCCCTGTCGAGGACGGCGACGTCGTGCGCGATGTCGAGGGCGAGGGCGAGGTTCTGCTCGGCGAGTAGGACAGCGCTGCCGGTCTCGGCAAGGCCGGTGATGATCGCGGCGAGCTGGCCGACGATGGCGGGGGCGAGGCCTTCGGAGGGTTCGTCGAGTAGCAGCACCTGCGGCGCGGCGAGCAGGGCGCGGGCCAAGGCGAGCATTTGCTGTTCGCCGCCGGAGAGTTGGTGGGGCCGGTGGTGACGGCGTTCGCCCAGCGCGGGGAACAGGTCGAGGATCTGCCGTGCGGTGATGGTGCGGGGGCGGCCGGGGTGCGGTCGGGGTAGCGCTAGGTGCTCGGCGACGGTGAGGCCGGCGAACAGGCGGCGTCCTTGCGGGACGAGGCCGATGCCGGCGCGGCAGCGGCGGCGGGCAGAAAGGCCTGTCACCAGTCGGTTGTTGAGGAGGATTTCAGTACCCGACAGCGCGGGGTGTAGGCCAGCGATGGTGTTGATCAGAGTGGTTTTGCCGGCCCCGTTGCGGCCGACCACGGCGCTCACCCTCCCGGCCCGCACATTGAGCGTGACGCCGGTGAGCAGAGGTGCGCCGTGGTGCCCGGCTCGCAGGTTGCGCACCCGCAGGATGGGCGGCGCAGCTGCGGGCGGGTCGGTGGTGGCCTTCGGCGTTGTGGGCACGTGGTGGGTGGGGTCCGTCTCGGCGAGGTACACGCGGCGCACGTCCGGGTGGGTGCGCACGTCGCTGGGGGTGCCGGTGGTGAGGTGTTGGCCGTGGTGCAGGACGGTGACGGTGTCGGCGACCGCGGTGACGAAGTCGAGGTTGTGGTCGACCAGCAGCACGGCGATGTCGGTGGGCAGTGCGCGGATCAGCTCGGCGAGGCGGGTGACCTCCGTGGTGGCGAGGCCGGCGGAGGGTTCGTCGAGCAGGAGCAGTCGGGGTTGGGCGGCGAGGGCGACGGCGACTTCGAGGCGGCGTTGGTCGCCGTACGAGAGTTGGCTGGTGGGCCACTGGGCGTGCTCGGCCAGCCCGACCCGGGCCAGGGCGTCCAGGGCCGCCGCTGACGCGCGAGGCCGCAGGCGCAGCGCGGCCAGGTGCTGCCCAGGCACGGCGAGTAGCACGTTCTGGACGACCGTCAGCGGGCGGGCGAGAGCGGGATGCTGCCAGGTGCGGGCGATTCCGGCGCCGGCGCGGCGGTGGGCCGGCCAGCGGTGGATGTCGTGTCCGGCGTAGTGGATGCGCCCCGACGTCGGGCGCAGGGTGCCGGCGATTAGGTGTAGCAGGGTGCTCTTGCCGGCGCCGTTGGGTCCGATGAGGGCGTGCCGGGCCCCGGGGTGCAGGTCGAGGCTGACCTCGTCGACGGCTCGGCGGGCGCCGTAGGCGCGGCTGACGGTGTCCAGTCGCAGCAGCGGTGTGCTCATATCCGCTCCCGATCGCGTCGGCCGACGAGCCCGGCCAGCCGGTGTCGGGGTAGGTAGGCCAGGGCGAGGAAGCTCAGGCCGAGCAGGGTGCTGCCGTGGCCGCTGAGCAGGCCGCCGGCCCAGTCCCGCGCGGCCACGAGGAGGATCGCGGCGGCGCAGGCGCCGATCATGCTGCCGGACCCGATCAGCGCGGCGGCGAGGGCGATCGCGGAGATGCCCATGGCGGCGTCAGCGGGCGAGACGTAGCGGGTCACCGCAACGAGCAGCGCACCGGCCGCGCCAGCGATCCCACCGGCGAGGGTGTAGGCGGCGAGAAGGAGCCGGCTGGTGTGGTGGCCGGCGGCTTGCACACGGGGCTCGTGGGCGGCGATGCCGCGCAGAAGCAGGGCGAAGCGCGTGCGGGTGAGGACGATGACCGCGGCACCGATGATCAGGGTGCACGCGAGGACGTACAGGTACACCCAGCCGGGCCGGACCAATGGTGCCAGGCCGGGCAGCGCGACCACCGGTGGTATGTGGGTGCCTTCGCTGCCGCCCGGCGCCCACTGGCCGGCGGCGGCGTGCACGAGTTCACCGACACCGAAGGTGACCATGAGGAAGGTGGTGGTCCGGACCCGCACCGCGAGCAGGCCGGTCACGGCGGCGGCGACGGCACCGGCGGCGGTCGCCGCGAGCAACTGGACCGGACCGAGACTGGTCAGCGTGGCGAGCGTAGCGGCGGCGTAGGCCCCGACGACGAGGTACGCGGCCTGCCCCAGCGGTGGTTGCCCGACCAGCCCGACCAGCAGTTGGGCGCTCATCGCGAGCACGGCCATGACCAAGGCGGTGGCGGCGAGCGAGACGAGGTAGGCGTTGACCATCCACGGCAGCGCCACCGCCACCGCGACGACGATCCCCGAAGCGACAGGTACCAGGCGCGCCGCCCGGCTGACGGGTCGCCGTTGCGCCGTTGCGCTGGTGGGTGCGGGTGTGAGGGTGGTGGTCACGCAGGCCGTCCCGCAAGCGAAGGGCGGTGCCGGATGGTGAGAGCGACCAGCATCGCGGCGGCAAGGACAAACGCGGCGGCGCCAGGGACAAGAGCGACGCCGAGCGTGAGGATTTGTCCGACACCGAGGGCGGCGAGCAGGGCGCCGCGGATGCTGCCGAGGCCGCCGACGACGCAGACGATCAGTGAGTAGACGAGGATCGTGGTGTCCACGCCGGGGGCCGGGCCGATGACCGGGGCGCCGAGCACGCCGGCGGTGACCGCGAGGACTCCCCCACCGACCAGCACGGCGGCCCGGGTCCTGCGGGTGCGTAGTCCGGTGGCGGCGGCCATGCCAGGGTCGGCGACCACGGCCCGCACCATCGCTCCGGTGCGGGAGCGCTCGACGAGCCAGATCAGCAGCACGATGATCAGGGCGGCGACCGCGATGAACCCCAGTCGGTAGACCGGGTACTGGTAGCCGCCGAGGCTGACCGACCCGGCGAGCGCGCGGGGTGGGTCGACTGAGCGCGGTTCGGCGCCGAACACGGTGCTGAACCCGTCGGCGGCGATGTACGCCACCCCGAGGGTGGCGAGCACCTGGTCCAGCGGCCGATCCGTGAGGGGGCGCACGGCCGCGGCGAGGCCCGCGCCCCCGATGGCACCGATCAGGACCGCCGCGACGAGGGCCAGGCCGAGGCCGACCCATCCGCCGTCGGCAAGCTGCCAGGCGATGTAGGCGCCAGCGAGGTAGAGGGTGCCGTGGGCCATCGAGAACACGCCGGCCACGCCGAAGATCAGCGTGAGTCCGGCCGCGATGACGAACAGCAGCAGTCCGTACGCGACCCCGTCCAGCGCGGTGATCGTGTAGGGGTTGACCAGCCCGCTCAGGCCCACGGCACTCCTCCTTCCGAACGCAGGTCAGGCGGAGGCGAGCCGCCGGCCGATGGTGGTGTGCATCAGGTAGCCCGACAGCATCAGCTGCGGGTCCATCAGCACCTCCCGCAGCTCGGCCAGGTCATCGCGGCTCATGCCGGCAGCGACCAGCTCGTCCTCGCGCTGGATCGAGTTGGAGTGGTGCAGCTGGCAGATGCCGGTGCCGCCGCGCCACGAGCGGGACTCGATGCGGCTGTCGACGTCGACCAGGCCGAGGCGCAGCATCACCTCCGGCGCCCGCTGCGCCCAGCCCATGTCCGCCCCGCGGGACTCGCCGTAGGCGAGCAGCGCGTCTTGGAACCGCTCGATCAGCTCGGTGGCCCGAGGGCTGGGGCTGCGGCGGATCATGTCCCGCCAGGTGCAGTCCCAGTCCGCCACCACCATCGCGCCGCCTGGGGCGAGAGCGCGCGTCAGGTCGGCGAGGACCTGCTCCCGCTCCGGCAGGTGCATCAGGACCAGGCGGGCGACGATTGCCTGCTGCGACCCTGCGGGCAGTTCCATCTCGCGGATGTCGCCGGCCCGGACGGTGACGTTGGGACCCTCGGGGATGTAGCGGGGGTCGAGGTCCACGGCGGTGACGTGCCCGTCCGGGGCGACCTGGTCGGCCAGCCAGGTCGTCAGCGTGCCCGCCCCGGCGCCGATATCCGTGACGTTCCAGCCCGGCCCGACCCCCAGCTCGAACAGGGTCCGGCGAGTGCCAGCGTCGAGGATCTCAGCGAGGTGCCGCAGCTGGTTGGCGGCCTCGTCGGTGGCGTTGTCGAACATGTACCCGGCATGCGGCGTCTCGGTCGTGGTCATGATTTGTCCTTCCTGATTTCAGGAGCCGAGGGTGGTGAGCGTTTGCACCGTGCGGTTGACCCACACCTGCCCGTCCTGGGCCACTTCCCGCAGGTAGTACGCCTGGACAGGGGTGTGGTTGGTCGGTCCGAACTGCCAGGCGCCCCGCGGCGAATCGATCGACCCCACCCGCGGCAACGCCGCCGTGAGCGTCTGCGACGTCAGCCCGGTGGCCGCCCCACTCGCGGCGGCCGGCGACGCAGCCGGGCTGCTGACCGCCGGGCTGCTGCTCGGCGCAGGGCTGCCGGAGGCCGGTGCAGTGCCGGTGGCGGTGGGTGTATTCGCGGGGGCATCAGACTGAGCGAGCGCTTCCGAGATGGCCCTGTCCAACACGAGCGCCGCGTCCCACGCGCAGACGTGGTACACGTTCGGGAGCTTCCCGTCGTTACCTGCGGTGAACCGGCTTACGAAGTCTCTGTTTGCTGCGTTGTCCAGCGTCGGCGAGTAGTTCAGGGCGGTGTAGATGCCCTTGGCTTGGTCCTTCAACGCCGCCAGTGGCGCGCCTTCGGTGAGGAAGCCCGAGGCGTACAGCGGCGTGGTGATGCCGTACTGGCGGTACTGCTTGACGAACTCGATCGCGGACGCGCCGGCGTAGAAGGTGTAGACGGCCGCCGGCTGGGCCTCCTTGATCTTCGTCAGGTAGGGGGAGAACTCGGTCGTCGGCGCCGGCGCCCACGGCGTCCACGTCGGCTCCCCGCCTGGGTTCGCCAGCTGCCCGCCAGCCTTGCGGAAGGCGGTGACGAAGCCGCCGATCTGATCACGGCCGCCGATGTAGTCCGGGCCGATAACCCATACCCGGCCGTTGCCGACGGTCGTGCGCAGGTAGCCGGCGATCGACGCGCCGGTCTCCTGGCTCAGCCACGACGTCGACCACAGGTAGGTGGGATTGGCGATCGTTGAGGGCCGCCCACCCATGCCGATTAGCGGCACCTTGGACTCGTTCAGCAGCGGGTACAAGGTCTGTACGGTGTCGGCGGTACCCCCGCCGACGAGGGCGAGGACTTTGTCCTGCTCGATGAGCTTGCGCGCCGACGCGAGGGCGGTGGCCTTGCCGTCGCCCTCGTCGGCCTCGATCACCTTCACGGGTCGGCCGCCGAGCTTGCCGCCCAGCTTGTCCAGGGCCAGCCGCCACCCCGCGGCCTGGTCATCACCGATCGACTTGTAGTTGCCGGTTTTTGGCACGATCAAGCCGATGCGGATCTCGGCCGCGTTTGTATCCGCGTCGCCGAGACTCGATCCGGCACAGCCGGTGGCGAAAAGCAGGATGGTGGCAGCGATGGCGGCGATCGCCATTCGCCAGCGATGATGCCGGCGGCCGGTTGGTTGAGGAGTCACGAGAGTCGACGTCCTTCCGTTGTGAGGGGATGGTGCGAGGGCCGTGCGTGGTGCTCGGGTGGTACGACGGGGCCGGTCAGGTGGTGTAGGACGGCCAGGACGGAGGCGGGTTCCGTGGCGTCGCAGGTCAGGACCGGCACCTGCGCGCTGACCCGTAGGGCATCGCGGATCTCGCGGCGGTTGCGGGAGCCGCCGAGCGGCCGGTTGATCGCAACCAAGTACGGCAGGGCACGGGCGTCGAGGTAGTCCATTGCCGGATAGGACACCGGCAGTCGGGTGGTGTCGACCAGCACGACCGCGCTGGTGGCGCCCAGAGCGAGGTGGTCCCACACCCACCACCAGCGCCGCAGCTCCGGCGTCACGTGCAGGACGACGGTGACCCCGGTGGAGAGGGTTGCGTAACCGACCTCTCCGACCACGCCCGACTGGCCGGGCAGCGTCGCGCGGCCACGCTGAGCGGCCCGCAGGAAGCAGGACTTCCCCACACCCGCGCCGCCGGTCACCAGCACCTTGACCGTCGAGGCCGCACCCCCCATCACGCCCGAGTTCGTGCTCATGCTCATCGCCGCCCACACGCCGGCTCAGCCGGCCGTTCGCGGCCCTGGCCTGACCGCGTCGCCGATGCGCGCCGCCATGGTCGCCAGCTCGTAGGCGACCTGCGACGGGTCACAGTCGTTGCGGGCCAACGCCGCTAAAGACGACCCGTCGGGCACCTGCTGCACGACGAGGATCCCGTCTCGCATCATCAGCATCTGGAAGTGCACACCGCCGGTCTGCAGCAGGTCGGTGGCGCCGCGCGCCAGACTGACCAGCCCGGACACGATCGCCGCGAGCTGATCGCCGCGGTCGGTGTCCAGACCGTCGGTGCTGGCCAGCAGCAGACCGTCGCCGGAAACCGCAACGACGTGCGCCACTGCGGGAATCTGGCTGGCCAGGTTGTTCAGAACAGTCGCCAGCTGCGAATTGCGGGCAGTAGTGGCGAGGCTCATCGGCGTTCTCCTGTCGGGAGGGGAGGGGTGGACGGCACGGCTCGCAGGCCGCGCATCGTGCCGGCGACCTGCGCCCGAATCGCCGCCGGGTCGATTTGCACGTAAGGCTCCGATGGGGTCCGCTGTGCCGGCAGGCCACCCGGGACGACGTGTGCCTGGGGGCGACGTCGAGGCAGACCGGAGGTGGTGCGTCCATCGGTTGCTGGTTCGGCGGCGGACGCCGCCGCCTGCCAGCCCGCGTCGGCGTCGGTGCTGAAACCACGCTCGTCGCTGCGAGACGGCCACAACCACGGCGACTTGGCAGCCATCGCCTGAAACATCGGCGGATCCGGCGGTAGCGGCGCGCCCACCGGCAACGACACCGGGCCCCGCTGGCGAGGCACAGGCGGCAATTCCATCGTCATGTCCGCGCTCGGCGATGCCGGTGGCGCCGGCACTACCGGCATCTGTTGGGTCTGACCAGTCCACCCAGTCCCCGCCCACGGAGTCGCCACCGCTGGATGAGGTGCAGGCTCGGGAGCCGGCCGCGTCGGGCGTTGGATCTGGCTCGGCACCACGATCTCCCGCACGTGCACCCGCGTGACGTACTCAGCTGGCACCAGGACCTCGGCGGTCACGCCGGTCGGCTGGCTGGCACCCAGCCGTACTCGCACCCCGAATCGCGCTGCTAGGCGGGATGTCACGACCAGTCCCATTTGGTCGGTGACCGCAACCTCGATCTCCGGGCTCGCCAACAGAGCGTTAGCGCGGTCGAACTGCTCCGGGATCATCCCGAGGCCGGAATCGACGACAAGGATCTGCACGTCATGCCCAGACCACCCCGCCACCACGCGCACCTGGTCGGCGGAGAACCGGGTGGCGTTGTCCAGCAGCTCCGCGAGGATCGACTTGACCGCGTAGACCGCGCGGGCGTCGATCTCGACCTCGACCAACTGCCCCGTGGTGATTCGGGCGAAGCCTTCGATCTCGGACAAGGCCGCGTTGACCAGGTCGGCGAGCACCACCGGACTTGGCTGTGATTGGGCCGGGCCGCCGCCGGCGACGATCAAGAGATTCGACCCGTAGCGGCGCAGCTGGGTGGCCTGCTGGTCCGCCGCGAACACCATCTCCAGCCGGTCGGGGTTCGCCTCGTCGCGCTCAAGACGATCAATGCTGGCCAGTAGTTGGTCAGTCAGGGTCTGCACGCGTCGACCAACCGACGTGATCATGGCGCTGACCAAGGCGCGTCCCCGTGCCTGCCCCACCGCCGCGTCCACCGCCGCGACCAGCACCAGGTTGAACGCGCCCGCGAGCTGGCCGACCTCGTCGCGGCCAACTACCGGCACCGCCACGCCTCCGGCGCCCTCGGCCAACCGTGCCGCCGCCGCCGGATCCGATGTCGCCCGCAGCCGCGCTACCAACGCAGGCAGTTCCACGTCCGCGACCCGGCGTGCACCCTGCTCCAGGGACGACAACTGCGCGACCAGCGACCGGGCCACACGCACCGCCGTCACCGCGGCGACCAGCAGCATCAGCAACAAGATCGCGGCTTGCACCGCCGCCGCGCGGACCTGGGCCATCCACAGGTCATCAGCAGCAGCCGCGATGTCAGCGTTTACCGTTGCCTGCACCTGGGCCAACAAGTCTGCTCGAGTGGTCATCACCCGACTCCATTGCTCGGCGCCGCCCGGAAGCCGCACCGGCTCGTACACGCCGGTTCCAGAGACCAGCCCGTCAAGGCGCACCGCGGCGAGGACGTCCCCGCCGGTCAACGTCCGCCCTAACCGCGCCCTCCACGACGGGCGCGCCAAGGCGTCGAACTCACGCAGCGCCTCATCCTGGCCGGACCGGGCGGCCACAATCTCCGCGTGCAGCGCCGGAGTCAACCGCCGCGCCGCCACCGCCTGCAACACCGCCACCTGTTGCTGACCCACCGCCTCGCGGGCCCGCGACGCCGTCGCCGACGCCCGCATCTCATCCGCCAACTGCGGTTCCACACCGCTCTGCGCCACCGTCAACAGCAGATCCCCGAGATCGGCGATGACGATCCGATAGCCGAACGCCACGGCGGACAACGCCACCGGGCCATCCCCGCGCACCCGCTGCCGCTGCGCCTGCACATCCGCCAAACCCGCATCAGCACGGGCCAGGACAGCCCGCACACCCCCGGGCGGGTCTTCGAGGTCTCCACGCAGCACCCGGAACCCGGAGATCGCCTCGTCGGCGCGCTGCACGGCCCGCTCGAAATCCGCAGGCTTCACCTTCGACCCCGGTAGCAGCAGACCCACCGCGGCAATCCGCTCCGCCTGCAGACGCTGCGTCACCTCGGTCGCCGACGCACCCACAGCGAACAAATCCCCGGCACTCTTGGCGGCCCTGGCTTCCCCCACGGAAGACCACAATCCGAAACCCGCCGACACCACCGCGACCAGCACAGTCGGCAGCACGATCAGCCCGGCCTTCCACCGCACCGACATATCCGCCAACCGGCGGCCCACTCTTATCCGCGAGACCCGCGCACCGCCACTAGCCGTGCTCACACCGCCGCCCAGTTGTCCGCAGCTGCGGCACCGCTGCCACGCCCGCTCCACGCCGCGTCACGCGGCCAGCGCCGGCCGGTCGCCGAGAGAGTCGCCGTAGCAAGCGCCTGCTCGTTGACGGGCCTGCCGGCGGAGAGTTGCCGGCCGGTCGATACCAGCAGCTGCGGCGCGATGGCCAGATGCGCCACCAGCGGCGTGATCAGCAGAGGCATGAACCTCCTGGCAACAGGCACGGCGAACCTTCCCTCGGTGAGTTGGCATCGCTGGCTGGTGACTACAGCGCAGCAGCGGCGTTGATGCCGGCATAGAGCGACCTAAGACGAGATCGATCAATGTCGGCCAGCCCTGCCAAGCGGTTTTGACAATCCGCCGACATTCCCGGCATCAGCAACATCCGTTGAAGATGAATGTCAGTGGATTGTCGGAATTAGACGAAATCCCTTATCGACACCACCGGTGACGCCTTTTGATGATTGAGTCAGCGCCCGCGTGGACGTCGCTGGCGATGAGGGACCGCAGCCGCGATGCGGCGTGACGGTCTGCCGTGTCCACGACCCCTTGGGAGGGCATGCACCATGACCATTTCATCCATGCCGGAGGTTGGAGAGGTTGGCCGTCGGGCCGCCGAGATCCTCGACAACATGCAAGCGCACCCGGCCTACGGCCGGCTGCAGAGCTCGTCGATGAAGTACTCCACCTGCTGGGCCACATTCACCGGCTACCCGGCAATCAGCCGTTGGTCGCTGGAGCGCGATGCCGCTCCGCTACTGGACGAAGCGCTGCGCGTGCTGGCGCTCAAAGCTGCCGTGTTCGATCTTTCCGGCGGCGACGAGCGCGCCGCTGAACTGCTGGTGCCGGCGCCGGTGGACGAGATGATCCACGCCGTGCTGGCCCAGTTCACGCTGATGACGCGCCTCCAGAGGGACTTGGGCGTCACCTTCCCCCATGCCACCGAGTTGGAGGAGTTCACCTACACCCGCGGCAGCATCACCGACGCCTACTACGCCGCCGCCGGGTGGGGAGAGCAGCCACTGCGGTACTGGCTGGACTCGGCCGAGGTGAATCGACGTCTCGGCCTGCTCAACGAGCGCTACCAGGCCGCTGGTCTCGGCCGGGATGGACGCAGCCACGACTTCGACTTCAACGAGCCGGTCGGCGCCGGGGTCAGCGGTTAGCCAACTCCACCGACAGCACCCGCCGCAGGGCCGTCACCGCTTCCTTCGCTCCGAACCGTTCGGCGGCCAGCCGCTCGGCGCGGGCAACAGCGGCGAAGATCCCTTCGGCGGGTGCCTGCCGCAAGACGGCTACAAGCCAACCATCCAGATCGACCACGTCGGCGGGCAACTCCAGCGCCGCCGCCGTCGGCGCCGGTCGGGGCACCTGATCGGGGACCAGCTCCCCCTGCGAGGCGTACCGGCCGGCGGGAAGGCCCACCCGGAACGGATGAACGCAAACGGCGACACCGTCGGCGGTCGCCCGCCACCCCAGGTCAGGTCGGTACGCGAATTCGGGTCCCGGCCGCTCGATCACATCGAACTGGCCCGGCCCGAGCTGCTGAGCCGGACACACCACGCAGGTCTGTTCACACCACTGCGGAAGGGGCCCCGACATGCCGCCGATCGTACGGCAATCAGGAGGTACCAGGGTATGCCGGTCTTATCGCCTCCCCGCCCCGCCGACATCGAGCGCGCCCTGCGCGACGCTCGGACGTGGTGCGCGGGGCACACCATCGACGACCGACCAGCCCTGGTCCACGCGCTGCGCGTCGCGGTGACCATCGGGCAACACGTCCTCACTCCAGCACAGGACGTGATCATCGCCGCGCTCCTGCACGACGTACCGGAATTCGCCGCGGCGGAAGCGGACGTCTACCAGACCCTCACCGCCGACTACGGGAGCGAGGCCGCCCGGATCATCGCCGCTCTCCAGGTCGAACACCGCGCCCTCGACGAACCCGACCCGCCCATCCGCGTCGACGACCAGCCCGTCCTGCTCGCCTCGACCGCCGACAAAATCGTCGCGCTGACCTCGCTGCTACGCCGGGCCCACAGCACGGGCAACGCAACGGACTTTTTTGACCGGCGCCCGGTGCTGTGCGGGCTACTGCCGCACTTTCGGGCGTTCCAACGCGCCGCACATCCTCGGCTGCCCGCCAGCATGTCAGCGCATCTCGACGCCGCCCTCACGCCGCTCGAGCGCGCCACCGCTCGTGCGCACGGTGCGGGTGCACGGTGAACAGCACCATGCTCGACGAGCGGGTCGGCACGCGACTACGTGGCGACCTGCTTGCCGCATCACGACGGGTACCGACGCGGCGACACATCATCCAGACATGGGAGCTGTCCTCCGTCGAGCGCTGGTTCTACCCCGACGGCAGCAGCCTCATCTGCAAAATCGCCACCGCACCGTTCACCGGCGAAGCGAACATCCTTCGCGCGCTCAACAATCAGCAAGCCCCAGTCCCGCTGCTAAACGGCTACACGATGCGCCCCGACGGGGTGGGCATGTTGATGGAGGACCTGGGCGAGGCAAGTCGGACCGCGACGCTCGCGGAGGCTGCCGCAACGGCCCGATGGGTTCACGCCACTGCGGGCATTCCCAACCTCCCGACCTTCGACGAAGCGGGCCTGGCGCGGCTACCGGAGCAAGGACTCGACGCGTTGGACGAGCTGCGTCGGCAAGGGCGCTTCACCCGCGACGCGGAAGGGATCGAAGCGGTGCTGCAGCGACTCGCTGCCACCGCACGACACAGAGCCGACGGTGCCGAGCGACCACCGTTCGGGCTGTGCCACGGCGAATTCCACCGCACGTCGCTGCACGTCAGCCGCACCGGCTGCCGCCTCGTCGACTGGGCCAAGGCATTCACCGGACCGGGCCTGTTCGACCTGGCCACCTGGTTCGGCACCCGCACACCCACCGAACCACGACTCCTCACCAAGCTCATCCACGCCTACGTCGCCGCAGGCGGCCACCCCGACGCCGAAGCCGACCGGGGCGGGCTTCCCGCTGCCCGATGGGCGCTGGGCTGGCACCGGGTGTGGGCGGCCTGGTGGCTGCTCACGACCGCCGCCGCTGACCACCACCCAGCTTCCGCCGATCGGCGCCATAGCCAAGTCGTCCTCCGGCAACTCCAGGGCGCCGTGGACCTGTTTGGAGCACCGCTGCCCCCTAGCGCCGGCCACCCATCTCTTACTACAGGAAGATCCTCGTGAAGCGCCTCGTCGTCGACACCCACGCCTCGTCCTGCTACTTCCGCACCTCCGTCGGAGGCGACGGGCGCAAAGCCTTGGTGCAGATCACCGAACGGTGCAACCTGCACTGCGCCCACTGCTTCGTCTCGTCGACTGCCGCCGGGTCCGACCTGTCCCGACTCGATTTCACTACCCGGGTGCTGCCGCGGCTGCTCGACGCCCGGGTCGAACGCCTCACGCTCACCGGGGGCGAGCCCTTCGTGCACCCCGACCTGATCGCCATGTGCCAGGCCGTAGCCGACCGAGACCTACCGCTGGGAATCTGCACCAACGCGACGCTGACCCGCGACGCTGACATCGACGCCCTGGCTGCCTTCGGCAACGTCCACGTCAACGTGTCCTTCGACGGATTCCGTCCCGACAGCCACGGCAAGTTCCGCGGTGACCGGTCGTCCTTCGACACGACCGTCGCGACCACCCGCAAGTTCGCCGACGCCGGCTTACTCAAGGGCCTGCTGTCCACACCCAACGCGCTGACCACCCCGCAGGAGTTCGCCGACCTGTGCGCGTTCGCCGTCGACGTCGGCGCCGAATACGTGCTGATGAACCCGCTGTCGTCCTTCGGCCGAGGAGTGAAGAGCCGCAGCAAGCTCGCCGCGACCACGACTGCCATGGAGGCGATCCGGGCGGTGACCGACCGTTTCGCTGACCAGCTCGATCTCGTCCGTATTCGCTTCCCCAACGACAACCTGCCGCTGGGTGGCTGCGACGCCGGCAAGCTGATCTACGTCTTCGTCGACGGCCAGGTCGCCGTCTGCCCCTACTTGGTCTTCGCCGCCCGCACGCCCGCCTCAGCGCACCGCGACACCGAGTTCCTGACGGGCAACATCCTCGACGGGGAGGCCGCCCCCAGCCTCGACGCCTACGACTTCCACACCCGCTACCAACTCGGCGCTAACCCGACCTGCGGCTCCTGCCAGGTGGCCGGGCAGTGCGGCAAGGGCTGCCCGGCCGCGGTCGTCGCCGCAGGTGGCCGCATAGGCGACGTCGACAGCAACCAGTGCCCCATCACCACACCCAACGGCCGCCGCTTGCTGCCGCTGTCCCCGTCGAAGGGGTGAGCAGTCTGTTCATCGCCGTCGAAGGGCCCAACGGAGTCGGCAAAACCACGATCGCCCGCCTTCTAGCCGACCGTCTCGCCGAACTCGGATCGGCCGGGGTCCACCTGACCGGTGAGCCCACCCGCACACCCTTGGGCCAACTCCTGCGCCGGCAGGAATCCTTCCTACACGGCAAGGCCCTGGCCCTCGCTCTCGCGGCGGACCGGGCCGCGCACATCGAAACGGAGATCATCCCCCGCCTCGACGACGGACTGCACGTCGTGACCGACCGGTACGTCGCCTCCTCGCTGGTGCTGCAACGCATCGACGGCCTCGACCTCGGTGAGATCTGGTCCTACAACCGCTACGTCCTGCCCGCCACCGTCATCTACCTCGAAGACCACCCAGAGGTCATCCGCACCCGTCTGGCAGCCCGGCCGCATCTGACCAGGCTGGAACTTGCCGGCTCACCCGAGAAAGAACTCGCCCTCTACCGCGACGCCGCAGCTCACCTGCGCCGGCAGCAGTGGCGTCAACACGTCGTCGTCTGTCACGGCCTCACCGCCGAGCAGGTCGTGGACACTATCCTCGGCCTGCTAACCGCCGACGGCCCCTGACCAGCGAGGCTCCCCGTGCTGTCCATCCTGACCATCAACGTGCAAGCCGCCGCACTCGCACGCGCGCAGAACCTGCTGCCCTGGCTGCTGCAGCGCGACGACCACCTGATCATCCTGACCGAAACCAGCAACGGACCCGGCACCCGTCACCTTCTCACCGGCCTTCGGGCGGCCGGGATGTCCGTCACCCACCAGCCCTCAGTCGACGGCGACCGAGGCTGCGCCATCGCCAGCCGCATCCCGACCCAGCCCGCCCCAGACCTCACCACCGGAATCACCCTGCCCGGCCGAGCCCCCGCTGTCACCCTCGAAACCCACCCCGCCGTCACAATCCTCGGCCTCTACGTCCCCTCCTCCGACCGAGCACCAGCCAAACTCGCCAAGAAGCGAGGCTTCCTCACCACCGTCACCGACGCCCTGACCCGGCTATCCGCCGACGACCGCGCACACCTGGTCGTCGGCGGGGACTACAACGTCATCAGCCGCGACCACCAACCCCACTACCCCGGCTTCCGATCCTTCGAGTACGAGTTCCTCGACGCCCTCGCTGCGGTCAAGCTCACCGACGTCCACCGGACCCTGCACCCCGACATGCATGCCTACAGCTGGATCGGTAGAAACGGCAGCGGCTACCGCTTCGACTATCTCCACGCTGGCGCCGCGCTCATGCCTGCGGTGGTGTCCAGCACCTACCTACACCAGCCCCGCCAGGCGAAGCTCACCGACCATGCAGCACTCACCGCTTGCCTCAACGTCACCCCGCGCGCCGTTACTGAGCGGCTAACTACTGCCGTGCCAGCACTTTTCTGAACCAATGTCGGCCTCGAATACTGTCTGCGGTCGTCGCCGAGTCTGCTTCCCGCCGGCTGTGGGTGAGGAGCAGAGCGGACGGCGGGCTGCGCCTCGTGAATCCGTACTTCCCTGGCACGTTTCTTCACGGAATCCAGCTAGAGTCGTGACGTTAGGTCACCTCAATGCTCATGTCTTGATGGTTGTCCCGCTCGTCCTCCTCGGAGCGTGATTGTGTCCGTTGCCCCGCCGCCGGAGCTCGCCCAAGCCCGGGCTGACCTCGGCAAAAGACTCGCCGAAGCGCGCAAGGCCGCTGGCTACACGCAAGAGACGCTGGCACCGCTGACGCATTACGTCCGCAGCACGATCGCGAACGTGGAGCGCGGTCGCCAGAGCATCGGCCGAGACTTCTGGGTTCGTTGCGACGAGATCCTGCATACCGGAGGTGTGCTCGCAGCGGAGTATGACCGGCTTCGAGCCTTGGTAACGCGCAACACCGCAGGACATTTCGACGGTGGACGCGCTCGCGGGGCCACCGTCGCCACCCGCACAGAAACACCCGTGCCAACGGCGCTTTCCTTGCTCGCGCCCCAGGCAGCAAATGGCGAGTTCGCCCCCCAGACGTACGTCGTTGACCTGTGGGCACCTGACGGCAGGTTCTTCCCTGGACTGGCGATACCGGCCTATGTTCACCCTGCGGTGGCCGAGGACGGCCGAGTTCTCACGGCGGTACCGGCCGGCTACTGCGACGACCGGCTACTGCGCACACCGCGACGGAGTCTGGTGTTAGGGCGGATCGAAACCGATCAGGGTGCCCAACTGTTCGGCTTGGACGCTCGTCATGCCCGCCAACGCCTCGCCCAGGCGGCCCCTGACGCGCGGCTCGTCATCCCGCAGGCGTACCAGCTTGACGAACTGATCCTCGCACTGTTGTGGGCTGTGGCGAACCTTGACGAAGCGCTGTTGGCCGACGACGCATGTATTGAGCAGGCCACCGCTGAACTGGCCTCCTACGAGCAGATGAGCCGATCCGCAGTCAGCCACGATCTTGCTGCGGATCTTAGCGACGTCGGCCGGATGTGGCTCGGGTCGGTCTTCTGCGCCGGACACATACACCGACACGCAGACGCCCTCGCCTCGACCCCCGCCTACTGGACCCGCGAACAGCGTGGTGAGGAAGCCAGCACTTGGCTGCTGTTCGCCCATAAGCAGAGGTATCTGGACCTCACCGCCGCGCGCGCCGGAAGTCACCGCATCATCCGCGCGTTCTGCATTCCTCGCGCGGCGGTCGACGCCTCCCCTCGGGGCGAGCGGATTCTCCTGCTGTTGGCGGTGGCACTGATGGAGTCGTACGGAATCGAGGTCGTCATCACCGACGAGCCGGAGTACGCAGGCACACCCGGCTTCGTGACCGACAGCGACCGTCGCGCGGTGCTCGCCAACTGGGTCGGCGCTCAAGGTATCTGGCATGTCGACGTCACCGACGACCACCGCACCGTGCGCCAGTACGGCGCGGCCATTAAACACGCCAGCGGCCGGTCAGTTATCGCCGCTGTGTCTCCGCCCGCACGCCTGCGTGCCCTGACCGAGTACCTGGATCTGAACTGGGAGACGCTCGCCAGGCGCTGCCGAGACCTCGCCGAACAGGGGTGCGCCGCCGTTGTGCAACCCCGCAGCAGACATCTGTCTACCGCCGGCATCGACCGCGCCTGCCGCTACCTCGCCGACGCCGCCGTATTGACCGACTAGTCTTCCGACAGCGATGATCGTCGCCGTCGGGAGGCCAGAACATTGTCATCGTGCACACGAGCATCGCCGCGGGTGACGGTCTTCGGGCTTGGCGGCACCATCGCCATGACCACCTCACAGGGCGGCGGCGTCGTCCCGGCACTGACCGCCAGTGATCTTGTGGCCGCTGTGCCCGGCCTTGCCGATACCGGCATCGCGATCGACGTCGTCAACTTCCGTAGCCGCCCCGGCGCCTCCCTGACATTCGCCGACCTGGCTGACCTGGCCCGGAGCGTCCACCAGGCCGCCGCCGCAGGCACCTCCGGCATCATCATCACCCAGGGAACGGACACCCTCGAAGAAACCGCCTACTACTTGCATCTCCTGCACACCGGACCGCAGCCCATCATCGTCACCGGTGCCATGCGCAACCCCACCCTCGCCGGTCCAGACGGGCCCGCCAACCTTCTCGCCGCCACCAGGGTCGCTGCCAGCCCTCATGCCCGGGACCGGGGCGCTCTCGTCGTCATGGCCGACGAGATCCACGCCGCCGACCGTGTCCGGAAAACGCACTCCGTCAGCACTCAGGCGTTCACCTCACCCAACGGCGGCCCACTCGGCTACGTCGTGGAAGGCAAACCCCGCTTTCTCAGCCACACCGCCCCCCGCCAAGCTGTACCGACGCCCGTACGCCAGCCGCGCGTGGGCCTCTACACCGCCACAGTCGGCGACGACGCGACTTACCTGTCCGCAACGGCAGCCCACCTTGACGGCCTCGTCATCGCTGGCTTCGGCGTCGGGCACGTCCCGGACACCTGGGTCTCCACTCTCACTGCGCTCGCCCAGCAGATCCCCGTGGTCCTCGCCTCCCGCATCGGTGCGGGGCCAGTGCTCGCCAGCACCTACGGCTTCCCGGGTTCCGAGCGAGATCTCACCGAACGGGGACTCATTCCTGCGGGCTTCCTCGACCCCTACAAGGCCCGGATCCTGCTCCACCTTTCGCTTGCTGCAGGCGCAACCGCCCACGAGACGGCAACGGCGTTTCGCGCCGTGGCCGAGCCCGGAGAGCCGTGGCCATGGCCGCAGCAGCCGGCCACCAACGCCCCGACCGCCTGAAGGAGTCCCTCTTGCGCAGCCGCGAAGTCGTCCCCGGACGTACCATCGTCGTCGTCTTCGACCACGGGGAAGACTTCTACGACGCTCTCGACCGCACCTGCCGCACCCATGGCATCCGCCAGGGCTACATCCCCACGTTTATTGCCGGCCTCGCCACCGCGGACATCGTTGGCACCTGCGAACGCCTCGACAACCCCGACGCCCCCGTGTGGACGAAAGTCCATCTAACCAATGTCGAGGCCCTCGGCGGCGGCACCCTTGCCTACAACCCCGACACCGACACCGTCGAGCCGCACATCCACCTCACCGTCGGCTTGAAAGCACACAGCGCCACCGCCCACACCAGCCATCTACTCGCGGCCACCGTTCAATTCCTCACCGAAATGATCATCGTGGAGGTTACCGAACCAACGATGACTCGCGTTCGTCAAGCCGACCTCTACGGAGTGCCACTCCTGCAGTTCCCTTGAACAAGATCGAAAGCGGCGGCACAGCGACCCCCTAGTTGGGGCGCCCGATTGATGGGTAGGGCAGTTCAGGCTGACCGGTGCAATCCGCGGATCCGGCGTGGCCGCTGAGTGCACAGCCGGGGGACGGCGTCAGTCCTGATTCCACCACGTCAGACCGGTGCCGACATGCTCGCGGCAGCGATCGCCAGGTTCCATATCAACGTGTCGTAAGTGTCCACGACCCGCTGCACCGGCACGCCCAATGAACGAATCATAGCGTCGAGCCCGCGCTGCACCTGCTCACCCGAATGCTGCGAGCTAACCAGGCGCTCCACCTCAACGAAGGTACCGAGGCCCTCGACTACGTCGACGCATACCGTCACGCCGTCCCATACGCCGGTTCGGCGTTGCTTGACAATTCGCACGGTTGGCACCCAACCCATCGTGGCGAGAGCGGCGTGCATCGCGTCACGGTCGTGGATGACGCAGTCGTGCTCCAGACATGCCATCTCGTTGTCGATCGGCTTCTTCACGGTGAACAGATGGCGACCCTGCTGCGTACGTAGACGCGCAAACGGAACACCGATCTTCGACATCCCGTACGACCAGCTGGCTGGCGCGTACGCCTGGTCGTCCTGAACCGACGGCTCCGTCAACACCACCTGCCGCTGCGCGAGTTCCTTGATCAACTCTCGCAGGTCGCTGACGCGGTACTTGGCTTCAACCTCATGATCATTCTTGGCCTCCGCGCGGGTCACGAGCAGGGAGCATACGAGAATCCCAGGCCACGCGGGCTCGAGACGCCGCGAGGGCGATGTCGGAACTTTGTCGGAAGAATGTTGGAACCTGCCGCTGGCAGCCTATCGGCCTGCGGCTGCTCGACGAGGCCGGCCAGGCAGCAACAGATCTCGACCCCGCCGCACGAGCTCGCATAGCAGCCGCGCAGGCCCAGGCCTACGCCGCCCTGCGGCTTCCACGCGAGGCTACCGCCGCTCTGCAGCGGGCAAAAGCAGCGGTCAATGGACTGTCACCGGCTGACTGCGTCGGCTTCTACAGCGACTGGAGCAACGCGCGCCTCCACGTGTATGCGGGCAATACCATCTTCTTCTCGGCCAGACCGACGAGGGGCTGGTGGGTCAGCGCGGCGGTGAGCCAGCGGCTGTGGATGTACTCGAAAGTGCCGTACAAACGCTCGAACACGACCCCGCGAATGTCAACGTCGCCCTCGCAGCAGCAGTGGACCTCGCGAGCGCCTACGCCGAGACCGGCGCGCCGCTCGGGCTCTCCCCGGCACGACCCGGAACTGACAAGCCGACCCCGCTCAGCCACCCCCGCCTACCGGAGCAGCGCACAGAACCCCGCCCGTCGGCGCCGACGCGACACCGCGGATGAATCCCACCAGCGCTACCGACACGCTGTCAGGGGCAGTCAGCAGAATGGGCAGCATGACCACACCTTCCGCAGCGGCGCCCGCTGTCGACCTCGCTGACGAGGCCGCCTACCTTGAAGCCGTCGCGCAGGCGCGGAAGGCCGCCGATGCCTACTACGGCTCCGGCGAATCAGACTTGGACGACGAGACCTACGATCGGCTGCTGCGCGGGATCACCGCGTGGGAGGACGCGCACCCCGGACAGATCGCGGTCGACTCCCCGTCCCAGCAGGTCGCGGCAGGCGTGACAACGGGCGACGTCGCGCACCCCGTTCCGATGCTCAGCCTAGGCAACGTCTTCTCCGACGAGGAACTCAGGGCTTGGGCCGCGTCGCTGGAGCGGCGGCTGGGCGGAGCCGCAGTGGCAGGCTGGGCGGTGGAACCCAAGCTCGACGGTGTGGCCCTGGCAGCCCGCTACCGCGAGGGGCGGCTGGTGCAACTCGTCACCCGCGGCGACGGGACGACAGGGGAAGACGTGTCCCACGCGATCGGGGACATCACCGGCCTGCCCACGACCCTGACCGAACCGGTCACGATCGAAGTGCGGGGCGAAGTCCTCATGACCGAGGACCAGTTCGCCGCCGCGAACGAGCTGCGGGTCACGCACGGCGCCACGGCCTTCGCCAACCGCCGCAACGCCTCCTCGGGCTCACTGCGCGCCAAGGACCGGGCCTACCGAATCGGTCAGACCTTCCTGGCCTACGCCGCACTGACCCACCCCGAGCACACCGACGACCCCGCCCTCGCCGCGCTCACCCACACCCAACTCATCGCCCGCCTCGCCGATCTCGGGCTGGGGACGATGACCGACACCCCGCTCGCCACCCGCACCTACGCGACCCTTGACCAGGTCGTGAACCGGGTGCACGAGATCGGCGCCCTGCGCGCGGGACTCGACATCGAACTCGACGGTGCCGTGATCAAGGCCGACAGCCCCGCGGACCAGATCCGGGCCGGGATGGGCTCTCGCACCCCGCACTGGGCCACCGCCTTCAAGTTCCCGGCCGCCCAGAAGATCACCGTGCTGCGCGCCGTGCAGTGGAGCGTGGGCCGCACCGGTGTGATCGCCCCACGGGCCGTCCTCGACCCCGTGGACGTCGCCGGCACCACCATCACCTACGCCACGCTGCACAACCCGGCCGACATCACCCGCCGCGGTCTGATGCTCGGAGACCACGTCATCGTCTACCGAGCCGGCGAAGTCATCCCCCGCGTCGAAGGCGCGGTCGCCGGTCTCCGCACCGGCACCGAGCAGCCCATCGACTTCCCCGAACTCTGCCCACGCTGCGGCTCCGGCATCGACCGCAGCCAGGAGCGCTGGCGCTGCGCGCGGGGACGCTCCTGCGGCCAGAAAGAGGCGATCCGGTACGCCGTGGCCCGCGACGCGCTCGACATCGACGGCCTCGGCGAGAGAATCATCGTGCAACTCGTCGACAAGGGCCTGATCGAGGACTTCGCCGACCTGTTCACCCTCACCCGCGAACAGCTACTCACCCTGGACCGCATGGGGGCCAAGAGCGCCGACAACCTCCTAGCCGCGATCGAGACAGCCAAGACCAAGCCCCTCAATCGCGTCTTCTGCGCCCTCGGCATCCTCGGCACCGGCCGTTCCATGTCGCTGCGCATCGCCGCGCACTTCGGCTCCATGCAAGCCATCCGAGACGCCGACGCCGTCGCACTAGAGCAGGTCAACGGCATCGGCAACGAGAAGGCCGCAGTGATCATCGAGGAACTGACCGACCTCGCCCCGATCATCGACAAGCTCGTCGCCGCAGGTGTAAATCTGGACCAGCCCGGCTTCGCTCCCGCTGCTCCCATAGATGCTGAGGGCGATGCGGAGGCGTCCGGCCAGGCGGCGATGAGCGAGCTGCCCTTGGCGGGGCTGACCGTGGTGCTAACCGGCGCGATGACCGGGCCTCTCTCGGACCTATCCCGAACCGAGATGACCGAACTGATCGCCAAAGCCGGGGGACGCGCATCCTCAAGCGTCTCTGCCCGCACCCACCTCGTCGTCACCGGAGAAAAGGCCGGCAGCAAGCTCGACAAGGCCCGCGCACTGGGCATCGAAACCATCACACCCGAGGAACTCGCCCAGCGCCTCGCTGGACACCTAACGTGAATAGGGTGTGAATGACCAGGCCCACGTCGACCGGCGACGTTGCTGCGACTCTGGTTCGCAAAGCAGCTCATGCCTCGATCGTGGATTCCGTTGTTCCGACCGCCTTCGCTGACCTGGTCGCCGGCGAGGCCCTGATCCGAGCTGGTGGCCGACGCAAACGGCCAGTCCGTCGGGGAGACGGATATCGTGACGACTGTGGCAGACAGGCGAGGCCGTCGGGTTCAGGTCAGCCGCCGGGCGCTCCTGCAGGACGACGGTGCACGACACCACCGCGGGTAAAGGCGCGCCCTCGTGACACAGGTCATCGAGCCGACGCACAATCCGTGGCATGAGTGCCGACGAAGCGCAGCCGCCGGTGATCCTGCGGGTGCAGCAACCCGCCGACCCAGTCGGCGCGGTCACCGAGGAGGATGCGGCACGGCGAACGGTGGCCTACCCGAAGATCCGCATCGGCGCTCCACTGTTCGGCCACGCGGTGCAAGGAGATCGCGGGCGGTGGCAGGTGTACGCCGTCGTGTCGGATACGCCGCAAGCCGCGCGGAATGAGCTCGCGCACCACCTCATGGAACAGCTCGACGAGACCACCGACCCCCTGTTGGCTGGGGAGCTCACCACCGCGCTCGGTGTCCTGGACCGGGAGAAGGTGAACGAGGTGGTGATCAGCGGTCGCGTGCACCGCATCGTGCGGGTGGACACGTTCGCACGGTTCGGCCCGGACGGGCCCGAACCACCCCGACCCACCGACCGCGACCCCCGCGACGCCGAGGACCACGACAGCTTCCTCGCTCCCGAGATCGTCATCGACCCGGAGGAGGCGACCGGCCTCAGTGAGGCAATGCTGCGGGCCGAGCTGATGACCGCGCACTATCCCCGCGCCCAGGTCCCCGCCGACGTATACGCCGAGAGCGTCGCCGCCGTCGCCTCCCACCCGGTCGGGGTCATCCTGCCGACCCGCTACGCCGCCGCCGAATCTGTGGCAGGGTCGTGGCGGCCCTACAGTCGCGCGGTGGCCACGCCGCAGTTGGCCCGCGGCGAGATCGCCTTCGGCCTGCGCCACATCGAACCGCGCCTACTGCGGCTGACCGACGACCCGGCAGCCGCCTACCGACAAACCGCCGACACCCTCGACACCAATCCCGTGGACGACGTCACCGTGCTCGGACGCCACTTTCGGGTCACCCGCATCGAGACGCTGCTGCGCATGGGCGCCAGCGGCCCGGAAATGCCCCGACCATCGGACCCCGATCCGGACCAGCCACCGGGCGCGGGCGGCCAGCGCTAAGACGAACAACGGCAACACCAGAGAGCCCGGACAACCGTCCAACCCGCCGCCACCTCCTAGCCCAGGCTGCCAGGCGCCTCACACAGACCGTTCGGCGGACGCCGGGTGCCGGGGTGATCGTCACCGGGTTCTCGAATCGTGCACCATCGGCGCGTGAGGAGCGGTACATGCGGGTGATCTGGATCAACGGTGCGTTCGGCGCGGGGAAGACGACGCTGTCGGAGGCGTTGACTGCGGCGGATCCTCGGCTGTTGCTGTTCGATGCGGAGTTGCCAGGGTTCATGCTCCGCCAGATAGTTCCTCCGCCCGCGAGCGGGGATTTCCAGGATCTGCGGGTGTGGCGTCGTAGCGTGGCGGATACGGCGATAGCACTACTGCAGGAGTACGGACGCACGCTCGTGGTGCCGATGACCGTGGTGGTGCCGTCATATCTTGAGGAAATATTCGGTCGGTTGCGCGCCCACAGCGTGAGCGTCGACCATTTCTTTATCGACGTGCCCTTCCGCGTCCTACAGGCTCGAATTGAGGCGCAGTCGATCTGGCCGGATGACCCGGCTCGTGATGGGCAGGTGCGTACGTGGCGGCTGCAGCAGGTGGCACGCTGCGCTGCCGCTGTGGGCTTGTTGCCGGCTGACACGGTGGTGCTAGAAGGTGAGCTGCCGGTAGCGGAGTTGGCATCGCAGGTGTTGGCGCGGTCGGTTGGATCGTGATCAGGCGTGCGGGCCAGGGGCCATGATCGCTTGGGCTGCGGCGTTGCTGGCCGCCGACCAACCGACGGGATCGCCGCAGTCGTGGTGCTTACCGGTGAGGGGTGGATCAATACGTCGTTGTCGCGGGCGAGGGCGATGACGGCGTCGGCGGGCAGCGGGGTGCGGCTGACGCACGCAGTTGACTCGCCGTTGCGGCCGGGCTTTTCGAGCAGCTAATCGAGTAGTTGGTGACCCTCGGCTGCCCGCGAGTGGAGGATGCCGTAGCGGTGGGCTCGGTGCCGGGCACCGTTGCGGCGGCGAGCGCCTCCGGTACTTCGGCTGCGGCTCGGGACAGCGGCCAGGTTAGCCAAGTCCGATCCGCCATCGTTGCGAAAGAGGAGGTCATTGCCAGCGACGAGGAGGAAGTCGGCTCCGGCGATGAAGTCAGCCGCAACGACGGCGCGTAGCGCAGGGAGGTACCGGTCATCGCGCGGTGGCTCGATGAACGTGAAGTCGGCCTGGCGCTGCAGGTCCCGAGAGGTGCGAACTTGTCCTGCAAGCCGTGTGCGGTGAAGTAGTCCTTCTTACTGCGGGCCACCTGGTTGTCAGCGGATTGTCGGATCCGACCGGCGGCACTTACCGACATCGACGAGGACTTGATGGACTCGCCCCAAGTATCGCGGCGCAGCTGGGCGGCCAGCATCGATGTCCGGGGTGTCGCCATGGTGCGTCCTGAACCCATAAGAGCAGGGGCGCCGGGGTGGGTGCCCGTACGTGGGTGGCCGTAGCTCGCCCCGGGCCCAGTTGATAGCCGGGAATGCCGTCGAGGAGAGAAGGGGTACCTGTCATGGGTTTACCGCAGGCGTTGGCGGCCCAGGGAGTCGCCGAGAACCCCGGACTGTTCATCTGCCTTGAGGGGATCGATGGAGCTGGCAAGACGACAGCTGTTGGGTATGTCGCTGAGGCGTTGCGCGACCTTGGAATTCCGGCCGATGTCTTCGACAAGAAGAGCACAGAGTTTGGCTCCGACTACGTGCGTCGCCATGCTTGTGAGCTGCGGGCGTTGATCTGGGAGCATCCCGCTGACGACCCGTACCTCGAACTGGGCGACATGCACTGGGTGTACTTGCAAGCCGCCTGGTATTCGGCCGCGGCGCACTGTGCGGTGCGGCCCATGATCGAGGCGGGGCAGGTGGTGGTCACGGACACCTGGACCTACAAGTTTTTGGCGAAGCTCGCAATGCGACCGGGTGTGGAGTTTGCCAGGGCGGCTGCGGTGTTCGAGGGGTTGCCGAAGCCGGACCTTATCGTCCGTCTGGATCTTGACCCCGTAACAGCCGCGAGTCGCAAGGCGATCTTCGGTATCAGCGAGGCCGGAAACCACGAAGGCGACGTGACGCTGACCCGGGAGGCGTTCGTCAGCTACCAGCGACGCTTGTCCGAGGTGCTCGACTCATGGACGGTCCAGCATGGTTGGACGCCTCTGGACGTCAATGGCATGTCGCCGAAGGACGTCGGCGATGCCGTGGCCAAGTTGGTCGTGGCCAGTCAGAACGCACGACGTTGGGAGTCAACGCCTGTCAGCCCGGTGGGGATGTGATCGGGGTGTGGCGGATCGGAAAGCGGTTTTCCTTCGACGCCTCGCACCAGCTGCCGGGCCTGCCTGAAGGGCACAAGTGCGGTCGCTTGCACGGGCATACCTACACGGTCGAGGTGGTGCTGGAGGGCGACTCGCTTACCGGGCCGGGTTTCGTGACCGACTTCGGTGACCTGGCCCCGTTCGGCCGGTACATCAACGATCACCTCGATCATCGGCACCTCAACGACGTCCTGGGCGATGTCGCACCCACCAGTGAACGGCTGGCATGGCACCTCGCGCAGTGGCTGAAGGACCACCTGGCTGAATCGCTGGGCGGCCGGCTGGCTGTCGTCCGAGTGTCCGAGACGCCCAGTAGCTGGGCCGAATACGTCCTGGACGTGACGTGAGCACCGTGCTCCCGCCGATGTCCGACCGGCGGCTGTTGGTGGCGGACGTCTTCGGCCCGACGTTTCAGGGCGAAGGCCCGTCGACCGGGCAGCAGGCGATGTTTGTCCGACTCTCCCGCTGCAATCTGCGCTGTCCTGGCTGCGACACCCCCTACACGTGGGACACACGCCGCTACGACCTGCGGGAACACACGGTGGTCGCATCCGTCGAGGCCGTCACGGAGCAGGTGCTCGCCGCACCGCCGACCCTGGTGGTGATCACGGGTGGGGAGCCGCTGCTGCAACAGCCCACCGTGACCGTGCTCGCTGAGCGGCTCGCCGCCGCTGGGCGCCGAGTGGAGATCGAAACCAACGGCACGATCGCCCCAAGTCCCGCGCTAACCGCCGTGGTGGATCGGTTCAACGTCTCGCCGAAGCTGCCATCGTTCGCCGCCGACGGCGACCGGCCGATCAACGCCGCCGCGCTGGCCGCGTTCGTCGCGACGGAACGGGCGGTGTTCAAGTTCGTCGTCACCGAGCCGGGCGACCTCAACGCTATCGGCGACCTCACCGACCGGCACGGGCTGGCCCCGGTGTGGGTGATGCCGGAGGGCACCCAGTCCGGGCAACTCGTGGCGGACCTTCGCGCGCTGGCAGACGAGACGCTGCGGCGTGGGTGGAACCTGACTGGTCGACTGCATGTGCTGCTGTGGGAGGACGCCCGTGGGCGCTGACCTTGGCGCACCTCGGCTGGTCGTAGTCGGCGGTGTCTCCGTCGACCGGATCAGCACACCGCGACGGCATGGGGTGCAGGTACTTGGTGGTGGCGGCCTCTACGCGGCGCTGGCAGCGGCGACCCGCACCACCGTCGGCCTGGTCGGGATCAGCAGTGACCACCCGCTGACCGCGGGCAGGCCATGGCGGCCCGCAGTCAGCGACGCGGGACTGATCACCCTTCCTCACCGTGGCCTCGCCTTCGACATCAGCTACGACGCCGACGGCCGGGCCACCTACCACACCGACCACGCCGGCGATGAGCAGTACCTGCTCCCCGGCGACATGCCGCCGGTCTACCGGGGTGCCACCGGGTTTCACCTCTGCGCCCTGGGCGATCCCGGCGTCCAGTTGCAATACGCGACAGCTCTGCGCGGAATGTCCGGCGCCCGGCGTGCTCGGATCAGCGCTGGCACGTTCCTGGCCCGAATCGCCGCCGACCGCCGCACCGTACTGCGGATGATCGACACCTGCGACGTGTTCGTGTGCTCGGCGCCGGAAGCCGTTGCCCTCGCTGCCGTGACGCACGTGGAGGACGCGCTGGCGTGGCTGTCTCAAACGCTCGCCGGACCGGGGCGGGAGGTCGTGGTAACCGACGCGGCCAGTGGCTGTCACGTCCTGACCCACGACGCCGTGCGCAGGATTCCGACGTTCCCACGTCCCGCCGTGGACCCCACCGGTGCCGGCGAGGCGTTTTCCGGCGCGCTCGCGGCGTGCCTGGTCGAGGGTGACGAGCTGCTAAGCGCGGCCGGGTACGCATGCGCCGTCGCATCCCTGGTGGTGGAGGACTTCGGTGCGGCGGCGCTGCTGCAACCCAATCAGCAGGTGCTGGCCACGCGCGTGACCGCGGTGCGCCGTTCGGTCGTCGAGGCGGGGAGCTGACGGTGGGGTTGTTCGTAGCGGTGGAGGGCATCGACCACAGCGGCAAGACAACCCTTGTCGAGAGCCTGTGCCGGACGTTCACCGACCGGGGCGTCGTCGTTGAACGGCACAAGGAGCCCAGCCGCGCACCGATCGGGAGCCTACTGCGGAGCCTCGCGGTCGAGGAGCCTGCCTGTCCGGCCGCGCTGGCGTTGTTGTCCGCTGCTGATCGGCACCACCAGCAGCCAAGGTTGCAGGCACAGCTACGCACGGCGCAGGTCGTGGTCGGCGACCGGTACTACCTGTCCGGGTTGGCGTACCACCACGCCGACGGCATCGATCCCGCCTTCTACGCCGCCTGTGCGGGCGGGGTGCGGATGCCGGACCTGTACCTGTACCTCGACGTGCCGGCGCCGGTGGCGGCCACCCGCGTGGATCGGCCGCCGGACAGCCGCTGGGAGACGCCGGAGTTCACCAGCCGCCTACCGGACGCCTACCGCACCTGCCTTGCTCTGCTGCGCGGCCAGGGAGCCGACGTCGTCGTTCTCGATGCGCAGCAGCCCGCACCCGCCGTCCTGTCCGCCGCGTTCGCGGCGATCGAGGACCGGCTCTCCGCCCCCACGTCGAGAGGCAACGCCGCATGACCACCCTGCGATGCACCGCCCTGATCCTCGGTTCCGGACCGGCAGGGCTGTTCGCCGCCGACGCGCTGCTGCGCGCCGGGGTCACCGACATCGTGATCGCCGAGCGAGGGCGGCCGATGGCGCGGCGGCTCTGCCCACCCGGGCCTGGATGCGAGTGCCGCACCTGTCCCGTGCTCGAGGGCGAAGGCGGCGCTGGCTCCTTCTCTGACGGGAAGATCACCCTGTCCGCAGTGCGCGGCACGCACTCCCAACGCCTGTTCACCGACACCCAAGCAGAACATCTCAACACCATCGCCGCAGCCGTTCGCCGCAACGTCAGCGACGCCGTCGACTACGCCCCCGTACCGGAACTGGCCGCCCTTGCCGGGCACGAGAACCGGCTACGTGGCGAGTCGTACCCGCTGCTGCACGTAGGATCCGACGGCATCCGCGAGTTCGGCCGCCGATTCAGCACCGAGCTCCAGGACCGGGGTGTGCGGCTGCTCACCGGCGTCGACGTCACCCAGCTGCGCATCATCAACGGCCAGGTCGTCGGCGTCGTCGGCCGCAACCGCTCTGGTCCGCTCGCCATCGACGCCACAGCGGTCGTCGCCGCGGTCGGCATGGTCGGCACGCCCTGGCTGGAACAGCAGCTCACCGCCGTCGGCGTCACGTTGGAGACTGGTCCGGCGGACATCGGCATCCGGCTGGAAACCTCGGCCACCGCCCTCGACCCGCTGATCGGCCAGTTCTACGACTTCAAGGCCCACCACACCAGCCCCGGCGGTATCGACGTGCGCAGCTTCTGCGTCAACGGCCACGGCTACATCGTCAGCGAATTCCACCGCCCCCTGAACATCCGCGGCGTCAACGGCCACTCGTTCTTGCACCGGCGCAGCGACCTGTCCAACCTGGCGATCCTGGCCACCATCACCGAGGCATTCACCCCCGACCCGAAGTCGTACGTTCGAGACACCGCCAGGGCCATCACCGCCGCCACCGACGGCTACCCAGTCCGGCAGCTCCTCGCCGGGTTTCTTCCTGACGCGGCGACCGGGCAGCCGCTCTCCGTGGACGCGTCGAACCCGAAGACCCGCGCCGGTGACCTCCGGGCGGCGCTACCGCCGCCGTTGGCCGAGGCGTTCGCCAGCTACATTACCGCCCTCGGCGCCGCACTACCGCCGGTGCTCGCCCCGGACACCGTCCTGTACGCACCCGAGATCAAGTATTACAACTACCGCGTCCCCATCGACCCCGACACCTGGCAGAGCCGCGACATCGCCGGCCTGTACGTGGTGGGCAACGCCGCCGGCTACACCGCCAGCCTTTCGGCCGCCGCCCTCAGCGGCCTGATCGCCGGCCAGGCCATCGCCGGCCAAGCCCGGGTAGCGAGCCTGCGATGAGCACCACCGCAGCCGTCGGATTCGACCTGCCGTTCACCACACCACCAGACCTGGACGCCACCATGGACATCCAGATCCCCGCCCTGGCCTGGCAGCCCAATCCGGCAGGCGGCTACCGCCGCGTGCTGAACCTGGACGGCCATCCGATCGACGTCACCGTCCGCGAAGGTGACGGCGGCCTGCACGTTACCGCAAGTCAGCCTCATGACGAGTTGCCCGGACTGCTGCGTCGGATGTTCCCGATCCAGGTCGCGGACCTCGACGTCGGGACGAACCCCATCTGGACGCAGCTGCAGGCCCGGTACGGCGGTGTGATCGTCATGTGGGCGCCACCGTTCGAGGCACTGGTCATCACCGTGCTGTCACAGAACCGGACCGGCGAGATCGTCCGCCGCGTCTACCCCGCACTCGAGCAACATTGCAATGGTCTGACGCCGGAGAGCCTGGCGGCCCTCGACCGCGACGTGCTGCGCGCGGCGATCCGCTCCGCAGGGCCGTACAAGGCGGACCGGTTGGGCGAGCTCGCCGCGCTGGTCGCCGCCGACGGCCTCGACCGGTTCGACGAGCGCATCATGCACGGCTCGACCGCCGACGCGCTGGCCTACCTGGAGGCCCTGCCCGGGGTGGCGCACAAGACTGCCGCCTGCGTGCTGGTGTTCTCCGCCCGCACCACCACAACCATGCCGGTCGACGTGCACCTGTTCCGCGTCGCCGACCGGCTCGGACTGGCCCACCACGACGGCAAACTCACCCCCAGCGTGCGCAACGCCGTGATCGCCCAGCTGCTCACCCACGGCGCCGACGTCGCGCTGGCGCACTTCGTGTTCCTTCTGGTCGGCCGGACCACCTGCACCGCCGGCACACCCGCCTGCACCGCCTGCTTCCTGCGCCGCGACTGCCGCCACGGCGCCCCTGCCCCAAACGAGGAGAACCAACGTTGATGGACGTCGCGGTCATCACCAGTACACCCCACTTGGCCGACCTGTCCACAGCCGGCAGCATCGACATGGCGCTGACCCATCTCGTGCTCACCGAACCCGCGCAGGCCGCGCACTTCGCCGCGCGCGCCCAGGCCGGGGTCCGGGTCGTGCTCGACAACAGCGCCTACGAGCTGGAGGAGACCACCGGTCAGGGTATGAGCGCCGAGGCCGTCCTCCGCGCCGCGCACCTGATCAGCCCGGCGATCGTCATCTGCCACGACGTGCTCTACGACGGCCCAGCCACCGTCGAAGCCACCCGCCGGTTCCTGGCCGAAGCCGCGGACCTAGCCGAACCCGGACGTTTCGCGTACATGGCCGTGCCGCAAGGATCCACCCGCCGCGAGTGGCTCGACTGCCACGCGCGGCTCGCCGACCTGCCCGGCGTCGACATGATCGGACTGAGCAAGCTATCCGTGCCCCGGTGCTTCACCGGACCGGTCGCCGAAGCCCGACTCGACTGCCTGGCCGCACTCACCAGCGACGGCGACCCACCGCGGCCCCTGCACCTGCTGGGCGGCGACCGATCTCTGATCTGGGAGCTACGCCAGCACCGCAAGCGCGGCTACGACACGTTCATCACCGGCAACGACTCGTCCTTCGCTTTCTGGTATGCCGCCCACGACCTGCCCGCCGACGCTCGCACCGGCCGGGCTGAGCGGCAAGCCCCGGACAAACCAAACCTGCACGACCACGTCCTCGACCCGATGCGGCTCGCCGCCGCCCAAAGGCACGTCGCTCTGCTGCGCGACGCGGTCGGACTCCCGCCCCTGCCCGCCGAGGTACCCAGTGAGCAGGAGGCGGCATGGCGCTGACCCGCCACATCCATGTCACGACCCAGGTCGAAGGGCTGCACCGGTGGCCGGACGCCGGCGCTCCCGACGGCTACCTCGCCTCGTCTCACCGGCACCTGTTCGTCGCCTCCGTCGAGATCTCCGTCGAGCACGGCGACCGCGAGCTGGAGATCAACGCGGTCGCCCGCTGGCTCACCACGGTCCTCGGCTCGTTCGCTGATGCGCCCGCCCGACCAGACGGGCCGGTGGACTTCGGCGCGCAGAGCTGCGAGCACCTCGCCGAACGGCTCGTCGCCGCGATCACCGAGCGATACGGCACGCACCGGCGGGTGCGCTGCACGGTGACCGAGGACGGCATCCTCGGCGGTGGAGTCCAGTGGGACCCGTCCCCAGCGGAGGCCGGCCGGTGAACTCGTCAGGCCAGGGCGCCCGCGGCTGCTGTCAGATGCCCACGCATCAGAATGCCGTCCCGGCGCAGGGCCTGCTCGATGTCCTGGGCCGAGTAGCTGGCGACGCCAGCGTCGTTGAGAATCTGCATCACCGTCGGGTGCGGCTGCACCTCATCCACCGATGCCTGCACCACCCCGTCCACGTGATGTCCACCGGCGGTCACCCGCGTCGCGGTGCCGGCGCGGAACGCGAACATCACGAAGTGGTAGGAACCGTCCTCGGCACGGATCTCGTACACCCCGGTCGGCGTCAGCTCGCCCACCTCGAAGCCGGACTCCTCCGCCGTCTCCCGGCGGGCCGCGTCGTGCGCCGACTCCCCGAACTCCACCTTGCCGCCCGGCAGCAGCAGCCACCCCGCGTACGGGCCGCGCTGCTGCCGCACGAACACCACCCGACCCGACGCGGTGGGTACGACCGCCAGCGCGGCGATGGTCGGCTTCGTAGTCACAATCACCGGCTCCCGACATGTCCACCAGCGCCAGCACCTCGCATCAGCGGTCAACGACCGGGCGAGAGGCGCCCGTGGCACCCTACCGCCAGCCTCCTGCACGCCCTCCACGACACGCCCCAGCGAAGGGTGCAGGAAGGCGAGGGTCAATGACAGGCCCCGCCGCCGGCCAGGCGCTGCTGCTCATCGCTGACGCCGACCTGCTCCATCACCCCCGGGCACTGCGCCCGGACGAGCCGATCATTGTGGTCACCGTGCCCATACGGCCACAGCCACGGACGCCGCACACCATCATCACCAGCTTCAGCGACGACCGGCTTCTGCCGGTGATCACCCGGACCCACGACGGAACCTGCCAGAACACCCAGGAGATCCCGGCCGGCGCCCTGCTGACCGGTCTGCGCCTTGGCCGCGCGCTCACCGATGCGCTGAGCACGATCGGCGAGGCTGACCCGCGTGGCCACACACCGCTGTTCTGTGCCACCACCCATCCCGACGGATGGCACACCTACAGCCGGGTGCACCTGCATCCCGATGCCGCATGCTTCATCCGCACGACCTCTACCCCCGCCGGTGACCCGACCGATCCCGTCAGCTGGATAACCGATGCGGTCACCCGCCACGGCGTTCACGCCGCGCAGCTCAATAGCCTCGACGGTGCGATCACCCAGGCGCACGTCGGCAAGGAGATCGAAACCAAGTTCACCCTGCCGCGCGACACCCCTCTGTGGCCCCTCGCCGTCGACCTGCACGACCGCGTCGCCGCGGCCGCGCTACCCGAGATGGCACCCCGCTTCCGCGACCCCCTCGAAACGTGGGATTTCGCCAACACCCTCTTCGAGGTCCTCGGACCGCGCCCGCAGCGCGGCTACGTCTCGTTCCTCTACACCCAGCCCGGCCTCTACCAGGTCAAACGTAAGAACTACGACACCGACGCACTGGTCCGCCACGAGCACGTCGACATCGACGTCACCATCACCGAGCCCCTCGACAGCTATGTGCGCGACACCCTCGGGCTCCTCGCCCGGCCCATGCCAGCGTTCCGCCGCATGCGCTACGACATCAAGTTCGAGTCGCTGCGCACAGGCCACCACTACGGCATCTTCGTCGACCGCTGCGCCCTTCACGCCGACGCGACCGAAACACTCGTCCAGGTCGAGGTCGAATACCTGCGCAGCCGAAGCGTGCTGCCCCTGGACGAACCCGCCGTTTTCGCCGAAGTCGCGCGCATCACCGACTGGGTCGCCGGCGTCCTCGCCGAGCACGCACTGCCCGCCCAGCTCGGCTACTACTCCAAGCTGTCCTTCCTCCGCGACGTCGTGACGCGGCGTCCCCAGCTTCTGCCCCCGGTCAACAAGGACACCCCATGACCACCGACCTCAGCACGGTCACGGCCCCGCCGGACCTCGAGTCCGCGCGCGACGCCGCCACGCAACTCCTCAAGGCACTGGGCGTGGACGTCGACGCCCCGGGCACCGCCAACACCCCGACTCGGATGGTCGCCGCCTATGTCGAACTGCTTTCCCCGCGCACATTCACGCTCACCACCTTCCCGAATGACGCCGCATACGACCGCCTCGTCACCGTGCGGGCGATTCCGTTCCACAGCCTTTGCGAGCACCACATGCTGCCGTTCCGCGGGACCGCCGACGTCGCCTACCAACCCACCGACAAGATCGTGGGGCTGTCGAAGCTCGCCCGGCTCGTCGAGCACACCGCCAGACGCCCTCAGGTCCAGGAACGTCTGACTCAGCAGATCGCCACGTACCTCGGCGAACACCTCGCCCCAGCCGGCGTCGGCGTCCTCGTCCGCGCGGAACATCTGTGCATGACCCTGCGTGGCGCCCAGGCCCCGGGCACCGAGACGATCACCACCGCGCTACTCGGCACGCTGCGATCCGACACGGTGCTACGTGACGAGTTCCTGCACTCCGGCCGGTGAGTGACGAGATGACACGGACAACGCCGCAGCCGTCACTGCCCACCGCCGCCACCGGCAATGCGACGACCCCGGTCGCGGTCCTGCAGGTGCCACTGCCGTCCCGAACCGTGCGGTTGCGCCTCAAACTCGAAGCCGCAAACCGGTATGGCTCTGTCAAGGCCCGCACCGCCCAAGCCCTGCTCGACTCCCTCGTCGCTCAAGGCACTCTCCGACCCGGCGGACACGTCGTTGAGTCCACATCCGGGAACCTCGGCATCGCCCTTGCCGGCCTCTGCCGCGAGCGCGGATACCGGTGCACCCTCATGGTCGACGCCACCACACCCGCCTACAGCCTGGCACGGATGATCGAACTAGGCGCCGAACTGGTCACCGTCGACACGCCGGACCCGATCCACCAGGTCCACGCGCGCATCGACGCCGTCTACAGCTTCCGCCTCCACCACCCCGACGCCGCGTGGACCGACCAGTACGGCAACCCCGCCGGGCCGGCCGCCCACGCCGCCACCACTGGCCCAGAACTCCTCGGCCCGGCCGCCCTGGGGCCGCCCGACGCCGTCGCCATTCCCGTGTCGACCGGCGGCACACTGGCCGGTGTCATCGCACACCTACGCCGGCACGCCCCCACCGCCCGGATCGTCGCCGTTGACGCCGTCGGCTCGGCCGCAACCGGCGGGCCACTTCGGCCGCGCCCTCGCAAGCTACCCGGCTTCGGTTCCGGCCTCGCATCCCAGCTCGTCCGCCCTGACGACTGCGACCGCGTCATCCACGTCACCGACGACGACGCCACATACAGCTGTCGCATCATCCGAGCCCACACTGGCCTGTCCCTCGGGGGATCAGCCGGCGCCACCATCACCGCCGCCACCCGGCTGGCCCTTGACGACGCCACCATCAGCGACATCGCCTGCCTCTGCCCTGACGGAGGCGACCGGTACCAAAACACCGTCTACGCCGCTGCGGGGCCACCGCCGACGACCAGCGACACCGACGCCATCAGCGCCCTTCACAACGCTGCACTACTACAATGAGAAACCGTTCATGAGCCCTGAGCCGCTGCTATATCTCAGTGAGGTCGACGTCACGGAGCTGTGCCAGTCGATCGACCCCCTTGCCATCGTCGAGCACACCTTCCGCCGGGTCGCGCAGGGAGCGGCAGGCGTCACTGCGGAGGCCGCACTGAGGTGGACCGCACCGGACGGCAGCGCCGCCCGCAGCCTCGTCTTACCGGCCAACTCCGGCATCAACCACGGCTGCAAGATCATCAACTCGTGCCTTGGCAACCTTGACCGCGGGCTCCCACGAGCCCACGGCCTTATCGTGCTGCACGACTACGAGACCGCCGCGCCCACCTGCATCATGGAGGGCGGAGCCATCAGCGCGCTTCGTACAGCGGCCGTCTCCGCGGTCGCAGTTCGTGCGCTGCGCGATGTGGCCGCGGTCCGCACCATTGGCGTTCTCGGCTGCGGCCGACAAGCGGCCACCCACCTCAACCTGCTGACACCCCTGTGTGCCAACCTCCGACACGTTCTCGCCTTTGACCTCGACGTCGAGCGCGCACGACATTTCGCTGACAGCCACAGCCGCGAGATCGGAATCCATGTCGCCGACCAGGCGGAAGCAGCGGTTCGAGGCGCCGAGCTGATCGTCGCAGTCACCACCACAACGACCCCATACGTACAACTCGACTGGCTTCAGCCAGGCGCGACATTCCTCAACGTCTCCCTCGACGACGCCACCCAGGAACTTCTGCTCGGCAGCGACCATCTCATCGTCGACGACTGGAACCTCGTGAGGAACGACCATCACCGCCTACTCGGCCGGCTCGCCCAAGCAGGCAAGGTCACAGGGCCTACCAAGGCAGACACGTCCAACGGGCACAGAGTGGACGCTGATCTCGCTGCAGTCGTGTCAGGCCGTTACGAACGACGAGTTCACCCTCACCATCGCGTCGTCATCAACCCGTTCGGCATGGGAGTGCATGACATCGCGATCGCCGCTGAAGTACAGGCCGAAGCAGCTCGATCAGGTAAGGGAATGCTCTTGCCTCGATGACCGCTAACTGTTCGACCAGGAGCGAACGAAGACCGGACTCCGACCAGAGTGATTCGGCCACGGCCTCGCCGGCCAGCCGACCGGCGGATCGTAGGTTCGTCGAGGCGAAGCATGGCCAGTGGATCACAAGCCAAGGGGCGCGGTCGCCACCGTTGTCCACTCGTAACTGCGGCCTTCTCGGCGCAGCGCGATCAGCGTTGCTTGGCGGATGGTCACCCGGGCTGGTGGCTGGTGGCGGATGGCGTTGAGGCGGTCACGGATTGTTGCGGTCGGGGCGTTAGAGCTGCTGTAGGCGATTGTCACGTGTGGCCGGAATCCTTCTGCAGCCTCCGGCACGGTCTGCCATACCGACCCAATGGCATCGCGGATGGTGGCGCGGAGCTGTTCGACGCGGTCCCAGGGGCGGACGAGCAGGCCGATTCCCTCGGCATCGGGGTCGACCGGGCCAAGCGACAGCTCCAACGGCGACAGGCCAGCGCAGCGTCGCCGGGTTTCGGCGACCACTGCTTCAAGGTCGCCGTTGGCGACCTCGTCGGTGAAGCCGAGACCTTGCATGGTCAGGTGGAGCCCGTCCAGCGGCACCAGGTCCAGTCCGGGCAGGGCGAGTTCGCGTTGCACGTCGGTGACGAGGTGACGGAGTTCAGCTTGGTGTTCAAAGGTGAGGTGCCAGGTGTAGAACTGGCGGTCGGCCCGCCAGCCTGGGCGCCAGTACCAGTGGTTGGTGAGTTCGGGCAGGTCCTGGTAGGCGTTCCAGCGCTGGTGCAGGCTGGCCAGTTCCCGGCTGCTCATGACAGCGATGGTAGAGCGGCCTGTCCGGTGGCAGCGACCTGTGTGCGGTCGGCGAGCAGGTCGGCGACGTGCCGTAGCCGCGGGTGGCGGGCGAAGGGGCGGGCGACGGCGAGAAACTGACGGGCGCGCTGATGAACCGATTCGAAACGCTGATCCGCGGTGAGAACGAGGGCCTCAGCCGCCAGTGCGCCTGCTTCCTCGGGGTCGGGGTTGTCACCGTGCAAGTGCGCGGTGGCCAGGTCGAGGCGGCTGAGTGCACGCGGACCAGCCAGTCCTGCGCTGTCGAATGCGGCGATCGCGGTGGTGAGATGGTCGGTGACGCCTGCGGTACAGCCGAGCGCCAGGTAGGCGGTCGCCGCGTTGGCCGCGGTCCTGGCCGGGCAGTAGGGGCCGAGGGCGAGGCTAGCGCTGACCGCTGAGCCGGACGGGTAGTCGGACAGCATGGTGAAGGCGTGGTCGACGGCACGATCGACGCCGTACCGGTCTCCGAGACGGGCGAGGGCTCGCGCCTGACCGTTAATCGTGAGGCGGATACGGTGCCCGCTGCTGCCGCCACGGCGCAGGCCGTCCTGGGCATAGGCCAGCGCGTCATGGTAGGCACCGGCGTAGTAGGCGATCAGGCTTTGCGTGGCCCGTGCCCAGGCTTGCGCTTCGGGCTGCTCGGCAGCCTCGGCGAGGTCGAATGCTTCGGCGGCATAGGCGTGAGCCGCACCGAATGCGCCGAGGTCAAGGGCGAGTGCGCCGAGAAGTCCCGATAGGTGAGCAGCGACGGCGTAGAGCCGGGCGCGTTGCGGTGGGTGCTGCCGGCCATCCATGAGCTGGTCGACGTAGGAGCGCAGCGGTCGCATACGCGCTATGAGGATTACCGGGGTGAGGCGCTCGTTGTCGGCGATCGCCTGCCAGACCTCGCGTTCCAGGTACGCGAGGCGAATGGTGTCGTCGACGGAAGACTTCAGCGCCAGACGGCGAGCGTTGATCCTGTCCTCGGGCTCCCAAAATACAGCACTGCCGCTCGCCGTAGGAACTTCGCGGCCAGCGACGGGCGCCACCGGCACTGATGTGCTCCTGACCGCCTGGATCGCCGCTGACCGCCGTCGTTGGCGGTCCAGCTCGGTGATGCGGTCGTACTCACTGACGAGCACGTCACCGGTTTGCAGCACGACGTCGCAGCGCGCCCAAAAAGCACGGTCCGGATGCTGGTGGCCAGTCTCGGTACTCGCCACGGAACTGCGCCCGTACTGCACGAGCCGCGCCAAGTCATGCTGAGTGAGACCGCCAGCCCCGCGCAACTGAGCGAGCCGGCGGCCGAGTGCACGGCGAGCAGCCTTGATCTCATCGCTGTCCAACATCACTGCCACCCCTCCGGTCGACTGGAAACACCCTGGCTATTAGCTGCGGAGACGATAGGTGCCACCTGTGAGAATCTCGCCGGCCGGCGGAGCAGCCGAGCATCTGGGCAACCGCTGTAGCCGATGGTCGTTGCGAAGCCAGTCGAAATCGTCAGATGCTGATTATCGATAGCGGCCGCAGCCGATGGCAGGACCACAGTGTTGGAGTTTTGTCGGAGTTCAAGGCCGGCACCTGTCAAATGTCGACAACGGCGTTGCGGGCGTGTCGGCCGGCCGGCGTCTTACCCTCCTGACATACCGTCCGCGCGTCGGGACGGTCCAGCCGGCATGCCTCATGAACAGCCAACAGCCGGAAACCCATGAGATTGGAGCGTAGGGCGGACCACTCGGTCGACATCCCGGACACCCGGATTGACCTGATGTTCGAGCACGTCTGGAGGAGATCGCCCCGCGTTCGTATCCAGCGTTGCCGGCGAACCATGCAATGCACCTACCCTCGGACAGCAACGGACTGCTCAGCCTCGTAGGAGGACCCGTGCCGACCCGTCGCACCGTTATCGCTGTCACAGGCGCCGCGCTCACCGCCCCAGCCTGGACCGCGCTGCACCAACCAAGCCCAGACCTGATCGCGGCTGCCGGAGACGGCGGACCGGTCACCCCACCGCTGCTGGACATGATCGACTCCGTCGTCGCCCATGCACAGCAACTCGACGACCAGCAGGGCGGTGCCGCCCGCGGCTTCGTCAGTGACCAGTTCACCGCCGTAGCCCGGCTCCTGCGCCGAGCTTCCTACAGTGCGGAAGCCGGCCGCCGCCTAGCCGCCGCACTAGCGCAGCTCGCCCAGACCGCCGGGTTCATGGCGTTCGATGCCAACGAGGACGGCCTCGCCCAACGCTGGTACCTCACCGCTCTCCGCGCCGCGCACGCCGCGCGCGATCCCGGCCTAGCCGCCAGCATCTTGGCCCTCATGTCCAACCAAGCCGCCGACCAGGGCCACGCCCTCGACGCCCTGCAACTCGCCTCAGCAGCCCAAGAATCAGCGGCACAGACTCCACCCGCCGTCCGCTCCCTGGTAGCCGCACGCAGCACCCTCGCCCACGCCGTCGCCGGCGACCTCACCAGCTTCTTCCACACACGCGAGAACACCCTCGCACTCCTCGACACCGCCCCCGACGCCCCACTGCCCCCATGGGCGTCCTACATCGATCGAGTCGAACTGGACGCGATCACCGGCCGCGGCCTCGTCGTACTGGCCGAGCAGGTCCCGATTCAACGGCCAGCGCTCCTTCGCCAAGCTGAACGGCTGCTCCACGCCCGCGCGCACACCAGTCCAACCGACTCCCCGCAACGCTCCGCACTACGCCACGGCGCCTGGCTCAGCCTCGCCCACCACGCCGCCGGCGACCTCGACCTCGCGGTCAGCACCGCCCGCCTCGCCCTCGGCCGCCTACCCGCCGTCAGCTCCGTGCGCAGCGTCGCACTACTACACCGACTTCACGACGAACTCGCCCCCGCCGCACCGCGCTCACCAGCGGTCCGAGACATCCTCCGCGAACTTCGTGAGTTGCCGCGGGCACCACCCGCACACATTTCGAAAGGTCGTGCATGCCTCCTGCCCGCGGCATCACCGCTGCACACTCACCGAGCCCAATCGTGCTCGTATTCCCCAGCGGCTTGACATCACGCAAGAAGCAGGCCGCACATCTCCCGGGCCAAGCGGATGTCCGCAGTCGGATCGGCCGTGCGTGCCGCCTTCTCGCGTCGCGAAGGAGTTCTGTGACTGCCGTCGATCCGGTGTTCGACCGTGTGCCGGAGAGCTACTACACGCACAATGAGCACCGAGGTGAAACGCTGCACCGGTCCGCCGCAGAAGCCATCCACCGCGACGTGATCGCCCTCGACGTGAACGAAGGCACGCGCGTGCTGGAGATTGGCACTGGCACGGGATACTCCGGCGCGTTGCTCGCCGCGCGAGCCGGGACCACTGGCCACGTGACCAGCATCGACATCAGCGACCACTTAGCCGGCTGGGCAGACCGGCTCCACCGCCATCGCGGCGTCACCACGATCACCTGCCACGTCGCCGACGGGATGTCCGGCTACTTACCGCACGCCCCCTACCAGCGGATCGTGGCGTGGTGCGCTCCCCCACGGCTACCCCGGGCATGGGTGGATCAACTCACTCCGGACGGACGGATCGTGGCCTGCCTGCCCATCGCCGCGCAGCCATCCACCACCCTGATCGCCACCATCACACTGTCCGAGGGACAACCGCACGTCGAAACGGTCACCTTCGGCGGCTACGCCCAGAGCACCGCCACCGCCGTTCACGACGCCCTGACCCTCCCGGGACGCTGGGTGGACCACCACATCGACCAGCCCCAGCCGGCATGGATATCCGTCGGCTGGCGCGACCACGACGATCCGCACCACACCGGCGCCCGCACAGCCCTCAACCTGCTCCTCAACCCCGGCCATACCGAGAGCTACGACCGCGTACCCCTGTACTGGCTGTCATGGACGGCCTACTCCCTCGTCGCTGGCGGGCCACGACGGACCGTCGCCGCTCTGGGCGGTGGGATGCGCGGCATCGGGCACACCACCATGGCCACCGCCGCCGTCATCCTGACCGACGGCACCATCCTCGCCGACACCGCGAACTCCCCGTCCCTGACCGCCCTGCGGGCCTGGCTAAACCGATGGGAGCAGGCAGGACGCCCAGAGGCCACCTGGTTCGACACGAGCCTTGTGCCCAACGACGGGGATGACCTTCCCGGATGGGACTTACGAATCACCGCCGGCACCAGCGGCTGACGCCGGCACGGCCAGGAATGGCCGCCATGAATCTGCCCACGATGGCGCTACGCGTAGAGCCCTGCCAAGCTCGAAGAAATACCGGTGAGGGCCAGGGTGCGTCGGCCACCGGCGGTTCGGCTGGAGCAAACTTCACCCGGCCCGGTCAACCCGTCATGCCGGCGCACTCACCGCCCGCGCGATGCGGCGGCCGACAAGCCGCTCGGCCTCGGCTAGCGGGTACCACGCGGCACCTCGCACCTCCGACTCCTGGATCAGCCCCACATCAGCAGACGATGCCGCAAACGAAAACCCGAAGTCGAGATGGAAGTGTGCAGGTTCCCCGATGTCGGGCCGCGCCGGGACGTGCCCGTATTCAACATATGCCGGTACCTGCGAGGTCGGGACAATACCGGCGGGATCGACGCCGGTCTCCTCCACTAGCTCCCGCACCGCCGCGCCAATCAGCGTGGCATCTGTCGGCTCGAGGTGCCCTCCAGGCTGCAGCAGCATCCCATAGGCGAGGTGATCGACAAGCAGGACCTCAGCTCCGCCGCGCACCAAAAGCGCGCCGACAGTCACGTGCATAGGCAGATGAGACCGAGAGACGACGTTCGCTCCTTCGGACAACAGCCGCGTCGGCACCGACAGGGACGCGGCTTCGTGGGGGTAGAACGTGAGGTAGGCAGACAAGGCTTCCAAGATGTCCGAGTTGTCAATCGCCACGACTCGCCTCCTTTATAGGTGGTACCCGAGCACGGACAAGGTGAGCTGACCTGCGCCTGTCGGCTGCTTGCTATGGGCGCGATGGCACCTCCGGCGGCGCGGACGACGTCGTTGTGATCCCCGATGCGGGCGGATGCCCCGCCAGCTCGTTGATGTGCACGCGGATACGGTGTGGGCGTTTGTCGACCTGTCTCAGGCCACCCGCTGTATCAGTGAGGGCCTCCTGTGGATCGCTGGTGTGATTGGTGATCAGCCTCTGCGTGGAGTGGGCCCAGGCCAGTACGTCGGGCTGCTCAGCGGCGACGGCCAGGTCGGACACCTCGGCGGTGTATGCGCGCGCGATGCGAAAGGCCCCAGGTCCAGGGCGAGGGTGGCGAGTAGTCCGGACAGGTGTGCAGCGGCCGTGTAGAGCCGAGCCCGTTGCGGTGGGTGTTGCGTGGCGGCCATCAGCTCGTCGACGCACCCCCTCAGCCGACGCAGACGGGCGACCAGCGCGCTCGGCGCGAAGCGCTCGATGTCGGTGATCGCCCGTTGGATTTCGTGTTCCAAGTGTGTCAGCCGGGCGTCATCGTCTGTGCTGCCTATCAGGGCCGACCGGCGTGCGGTGATGGATTCCTCGGGCTCCCACAGCACCTCACCGCTGGCCGCCGAGGTGTCGGCTTGGGCGCGTTGACGGTGCAGGTCCAGCTCGATGATGCGGTCGTACTCGGCGGTCAATGCGCCGCCCGTTCGCAGGATCGTGTCGCAGCGGTTCCAGAACGTCCGCTCGGGTTGCTGCCGACTGGTTTCGATGCTGGCGATGGAGCTGCGGGCATACCGCACGAGAGGGGCGAGGCCATGCTGCGTGAGTCCGGCAGCCTTGCGTAGTTGCGCGAGGCGACGGCCGAGCGCCCGGCGCGCAGCACTGATCTCATCGCTGTCGCCCATCGGCCACCACCCCCCGGGTTGAGCGCTCACGATGCGCGATCACCGTAGCGACTGGCTGTGACATGTTCCGGACCGACAGCCAGCGCACCATGTGTCGAGGTAGCACCATCAGATGTCCCCGAACCTGGTCAACGTGGCGTACGTGCGTCCAGCGCATCCGACGGGTGTCGTCGAAAAATTGTTGGAACGGAACGACCGGTGAGTGTCGTGAGGTAGATCGTGGACAACAGCATCGACATCGAGGCAGGGGACATGACCATGACCGGCGAGTCCGACCATGTGCGTGACGAGGACTTCGGGCCGCTCGTCGACCCAGGGTGTGAGAGCGCGGAGCCGGAGGTCTATCCCCGGCTGTGGAACATGTCCGCCGGACACTTGGTCAGGGGTGTGATCAGAGCGGAGGATCCTTTACGGCCGGAGTACGTCGCTGTGCCTCTGCGGCCGGGTCTATGGGATGAGGCGAGTCTCAAGCTGTCCCTCGCGATCACGAAGTGGAACCTGTTGTGGGAGGCATCGCAGTTCCGCCGTCGGTTTTTTGACGACGAGGAGTTGCCGGCGCCGCTGTACAAGATCGCCGACCAGGGCGACGTCAATGTCATCTTCGTTCCGCGTACGGAGTCGCGGTACCACGAGTACGCGCCACTGTTCCATCTACTGTCTCGGACCGCCGCGCAACGGCACGGCCTTCCGCTGCTGAAGCGGGGCCAGTGGCCCTTCGTCGCTCAGCTCGAGGACATCGACGGCTATCTCCCGAGTGATTTCCGGGATCGGCTGGCGCGGGCCTGGGCCGGCACTGTCTGGCGTCATCTCATGCCGCAGCCTCAGTCCGGGATTGCCAAGTTCACCGAGGATGATCCAATCCGGATGCTGGCCCACAATTTGGACTTCTGGCTTCCACCCGTTACCCAGGTATTGGAGGACTACCTGCGGGAGTTCCCGGTGGTGGACAACGACATTGCCCCGGGCCCGGTGTCACTGGAGGACGGGTCGATACTGCGCGGGGCGACGATCGCTAACCCGCGGACGGGCGGGGACCTTTGGCGTGGTGAGCAGGAGGCCGCCGAGGCGGTGCGGCGCTCCGTCGAGGCAGCCGATGCCACTGGGCGGCTGCGGGGCATCCTTGATGCGGTCCGCTCACACCGCTGTGAGGACGACTTCTCACCCCTCTGGAGCGGCGCGCGGGAGGATTTCGAGCGCAAGCTCTATCACAAGCGGGCCAAGCTCCGGGTCCGGTTCGTCGAGCTGACTGACACGATCCCTGTGCACGGTCCGGAGGCGGAGGTCGTCGATCAGCTCCTGATCGGAGATTTCCTCGCTCTTCTGGACACGCGCGACCGAACCATCGTCGTGCTGCTTCGTAGCGGCGTCACCAAGTTGACCGAGGTTGCCGACATTATGGGTTACCAGAGCCATAGCGCCGTTTCTAAGCGGATGGATCACATCCTCCGGCGGGCGATCCGCTTCGCCCGGACCCTGGATTCGTGATCATGGCAGCGGATAGTCACGCGGTGACCGACGGCGAAGCCATCCCAGCTGCTGGTAATCATCTGGCGGGCGCTCTTGATCGTCACCATGGCCGGCACGCCGCTGCCGGCCACGCCGGCAGCAACCCAGCCGTCCCGGTGGCCCTCTGATCGACACTTACATGAATGGCGGGACACTGCCGCAGCGATGACCTGGGCGGAGCAGGACATTCCCGGCGGCTCCTGCGCCCCTGCGAGCTGCGCGGTCCCGCATGATCGGTTCACCGGCAGGATGGGCGGCTGACTGTCCGCTTCGTGACAAAGAATTTGGACACTGCGTCGCTGCCGACGGGAATGTCCCCGTCAGGCCCTTAGAGTGCATCAAGCTAGCCGGACCTGATCGATCGGGATCAAGACGGCGGCCCGGGGGGTCCAGCCCCCGGGCCGCCTCTAACAGGTCTCGTCTAGCCCAACATGTCCCGAGCAGGACCTAGTAGGAAGACAGATAGAACCTGTGTGCACCGTACCTAGGACATCTACCAATCACCAGCGCAACGCGACGAACAGCATTGAGAAAGTCCTGATCGCGGCCCTCGTGCTGGTAGCGGCGCTGGCTATCGGGGCACTCGCGTACGTCGTCAAGCTCAGCGGCGCCGAGGTGGGAAGGGTCGCGCCCGTGGCGATCCCGACCATCGGCGCGATCGGCAGTGCGGCGATCGGCGGCATCGTGGTGGTGCTGCGAAAGCGCCCCGCCCGGCAGCGCGCCTAGCCACTTGGTGGGGCCGGGAGGCTACCTACTCCCGGCCCCACCCACAGCTTGGTCAAACGGCGCCCAAAGCGGGACAACTGGACCGTCGTGATTTCACCAATCACGCTGCTGACTCGGTCTCGTCGTTGCGGGGCACGTCACCCACGCATGCGGCGGGACGCTGAGCAGCCAGGACTTGGGTTCAGGCTCCAGCCGCGCCTGGCATCCGCTCTCCAGCACCTACCCGGCGCCTCCCTGGCTTCAAGACGCCGCCCACTCCGACGATTCTCGAGGCGAGGCAGCCTCGCTAAGTTGAGTGCTGGGCTGAATGGCACGGGGGTTAGTTTTGCCGGGTTACATGGGGAACGCGGACTGGCACGACATGTCCGAGTACGTCGTCCACCTCACCGACCGCGTCGCGGTCCAAAGCATCTTCCGATCGAACACCATCGAGGCGCGTACCCGCACCGGCGTCGTCCGCCTCCTCGAAGGCATCAGCGACTCGCAGCTGTCGGTGTGCCTTAGCGAGATCCCGATCGGGCATCTCAACCGGCTGACCCGCCGCGGCTCCTACGGCATTGGCTTCCTCAAGGGGTTCGTCGAAGCCGAGAGCGGGCAGATGGTCACGTACCTTCCCAAAGGTAGTCCAGCGGCTGAGCGGTTCCAGCGGTTGGTCCGAGAGGCCATGGCAGACCGTGTGCAGCCTGGCAACCGCATCAACCCCGAGAATCCTCTGTGGTCGATCACTCAGTTTGTCGACAATCCCGGGGCCTACGGCGACACCCGCTACGAGTTCGAGTGGGAGCGCGAATGGCGTGTCCCTCACCACCTCACCTTCGACGCGGTCGACGTGGCGCTGCTGCTCGCTCCGGAGGAAGATCACGACTGGGTGCGGCAGAGTGCTTGGGTTGGCGACACGCGGTCGGCGTACCAGGGTTTAGTGCTCGATCCCCGCTGGGACATCGGCCGTGTCCAGCACGCGCTGATAACGAGCGATCGCTCTTCGGCGTAGCGACCGGCGAAGGTGGGGAAGGGTGCCCAGGGCGCATAACAGCTGGCGGTGCGCATTTTGCGGTGAGGCGGGCCGGCCCTCCAGGGAGCACGTGCTGGCCCAATGGATGCGTAGTAGCGTCGGGCCGCTGCCGATGGAGCGGTCGGCCTACGGGTCCGGCTTCGGTCTGCTGGACGACGACCGTGCGTACGCCAGTATCGGCGAGTCGGTCAGGGTGTCACGTAACTCGTTGCTGCACCAGGTAACCCGAGCCGTCTGCGCGGTATGCAACAACGGGTGGATGAGCCGCCTGGAGGCGGCTGCCAAGCCCATCCTCATGAATCTGTTCGATGCTCGCCGTACCAACACGAGCACGATGCTGTCGACGGACGAGGCGACGGTGCTCGCCCGCTGGGCCGTGAAGACCTCGTGGACCTCCGAACTGTCGGGGCTCGGTGATCAGAACCAAGAGCACGCTTGGATGCCTGCGGACATGAGACGCCGCCTGTGTCTTGAAGAGGTGCCGCCAGTTACGAGCTGGGTATGGCTCGCCGCCTGCGAAGACCTCGATCTTTGTCAACAGTTCCAGGCCCACGTCACCTACGACCGGACGACTCCGCCAACGCTCGGGGAAACCCCTCGTCGCATCCTTGCCAGTTGCCTGATCCTCAACGGCATCGCGCTACTGGTCCACAGCTTTGACAGCCGCGTGCCCTTTCCTCCGCCCCTGACTGCCCCGCACGGCCTACGTCTGTGGCCCAGCCCGTCACCGGTGGAGTTTCCGCCGCCATCCGTCTCGCAGATGGATCTATTCCTAGCGGTCGGGCGATACACGCATTGGCTGCCACTTCATGATCGGCCATTCGACCCTTCTGCTACCTGCACAATCGGGCCGGGATTCCAGGAACAACCGCACCCGCCCGAGCGGTAGTACATCCGCGCCGCTCGATCAGCGGACGCAGTCTCTTGGTCGGTTATGCCAGCTCGGATGTACGAGCGCGCGCTTCGGGGACCCTGCAGTCGCCGGGGCCAGGTGCGCCAAGCTGACCAGTCGCGTAGGCGCGCAGGTAGCGGCGATGGAGGAGTTCGACAAAATCTTCGGGCTGCCGGATTTGCGTAATATCGTCGTTGGTGATCACGATCATCTTTATTCCGCGAGGAGCTGCTGCGAGTCCGAGCGCGTGGCTGTGACGGCCTGAGAGAACGTCGCCAGTGACACCGCTTGCCGCGACGAGGACACCCAGTTCGATTGCTCGACTCGCCAGAATGTTGAAGAAGTATCCGATCGCCTGGCTGTCTACGGGGTCATTCCAATTCTTGCATTCGACGAGGATGATCGGCGGAAGCAGGCGGAGCCCGCCTGCTTCATGGATATTGCCGACGGCGATGTCGATCTGCTCGGTCCCGAAGACGTTGGTGATGTCGCGGTCGACTATGCAGCCCGGAATGGATTCGAAGAGGAAGGTTATTAGCTTCTCGTAAGCTTCGCCCTTGGCCTGGCTGTTCCCAGCAAGCGAGGCGGCCTCAAGTAGTTGCGTAAGTCCGTCCACCGTTACCCCTGATGGGCGATTCGGTTGCGTACGCTCCGGACAAACTTATCGAATTCCCCGCTCGCAACGATATCTGCGAGCGCGGTGAGTGACAACAGGAGGACCTCCGGATGGCTACCGGAGGGATTGAAGTCCGATATCGCCTCGTCGGTTACGAGTAGGCCGAGACCGGCGCCGGAACGGTCCACATACTCTTGCAGCTGATCGGCAGCGGCGTGGGCCATGGTTGGCCCAGCAGTCTTCTTCGCTTCGACAACCACGACGAACGGCGAGTCATCGCCCGCAACGAAGGCCATATCCGCCCCAGAGTCGAGGTCGCCAAGCACGAGGTCCTTCCCCGTACTTCTCAGCAATGCGGCGATCCGCTCGACAAGCCCGGATCCCCCGTGAGGCCCCTTGCCCCCATCCCCGCGCGGCGCATTCGAGGTGAGCCGCGGAGTGAGCTGTGGCGACGACGTCCGCCGCCACGCTTTCAAGCTTGCCGCACTCTGTATGAACATGCCGAGGTGGAGTTGCAGGGCGTCGGTGTTGTCAAGCGAGACGCTCACGTGCCTGATTGATGAGAGGGCCGGTGGTAGCTTCTCGTCAGGGTGAATGATCGCGAGCAACGGGATGTCGAGGCCGAGGCAAATGCCGGCCTCGACCATGAGCGCGAGGCCGCCGCGTGTGGCGAATCGGTAGGGCAAGATCACGATGCCCAGGTTGATGTCGTCGTGGGAACGCAGCTGTTCGCGCAAGTAGCTGCCCGCGCCGAGGGCCCCGCTCATGACTGGCTCAACGTTGGCGCGACGCAGGATCTCAGTGATGGGGCGCAGCGGCGGGTCCTGAAGATCGGCCGAGGTTGTAATGAGCAAGGCCCGCATGCCTGCACTGTAGCGCCGCGGCCCCGGAACTGCGCGCACCGTTGGCTGTCGGGCACACGCGCACGACAGCGTTGTGGATCCGAGGTCTCCGGCTGCGAGCCGCTAAGTGGCATCCACAGTGTCCCTTCGTAGTCGCTGGCGTGGCTTAACCGAGTGTGCCGACAGCCGGCCGCCCATGTCAGCTCGAACCTCGCTACCCTTTGGTCCGCACATAAACCCCTGGAGCGGCCGCCCTTCCCAATGTTTCTGCTGGTCATCGAGCTTTTGGTGGTTGAGGCCAATGGGTCAGAACTGGTCCGTCAGCTCGCGTCTGGCGCGCCTGGAGGCGCTGTGCTCCGACGGGCGCCCGAGCGGGACGTCTCACGCGCTCCGGCGGGTCGGGCACAAGCAACTTCGTGACGTTCGGCTCCGTCCCGCGGTCATGACTGCATCGCCAAACAGGCGGGCATTGGTATCCCGCCTCATTGCCTCGCGGGGACTCGCGCTGCAGCTCTACCTCGTCACGCTTTTTGAGTGCCAAAGCACCCGCCACGTCGGCGCTTATCACCACAATCGTCGGACAATTCAACCGGCCCGACGAGATGAGGTGTGCTGGCTTGACCTCCTCGCCGTTCCTGTCAGCCCGACGACCATCGGAACGGCGACGCGGAACGACAACCGCATCCGACAGATCAAAAGCGCCATCGCCAGGCTGGAGAGAGAAGAAGTAGTTCGCCTTCCTAACACCGAGCGCGCCCGAGACCGTTACGAAGGCTTTGTACTGCTCGACGAACACCGGGATGAGAATTGGCGTCCCGGCTCCGACTACACCATTCCGCGCGTCAGGGAAAGTTTTAAGATTCCCACGGATTTTTTTTACAACGGCTGGATCTACTGCCTAACAGACAGCGAGGTCGCCCTGTGGCTCACCTTCAAACTGCTCAGCCATGAACATCCGGCTGCTCATGCGGGTGGAGGTATTTTTCTGGCTGATAGGGAACGACTTCAGCGCTTCGGACTCTCGCGAGACGCGTATGAATCCCATGCTGCTCTGGTCGAATATGGACTACTAACAGGCGTTGATAACGCTGCGCGTTACAAAACGGCACGGTCTGCGGAGGCTCGAGGGGCGGGCGAGGCCGAGCCCCTGCATTTTCGATTGACGGACGACGGCCTTCAGGACTGCGCGTTCTGTGTGATACCCCGATCCTTGGTCCGGTCTTCGCAACTGGGAGGCTGGCAGCTGCGTGATCGAGAGTCGTGGGAAGCCAAGGTGCAGCGCGTTTGGCGACAATCTCACACGCAATTCTGTGGAAGCGGGCACGCGCGGTAGGCGCCCCGGATGCGCTGCCCACGTCAGGCTGCCCCTGGCCGCCTTTCGTCTTATCGGGCGCGAACGCAGACCGGAAGGGGCCCGGGGTTCGTCAGCCCACCGGCGGTTCGACTGAACTTCGCCCGGCCTCGTCAACCTGTCATGCCGGGGCACTCACCGCCCGCGCGATGCGGTTGATGTCGGGATCTCCCGACATTGTCGGCGCGTGGCGCTGCGGGCGTGTCGGCTGCCGGGAGTTCTACGGTGCCCTCATGCCCTCCGACCCCCCGGAAATCACCGCTGGCCTTCCGCGCAAGCGGATGGCGGCCGGACTGTTGATCATCGATTCGCAGGATCGGGTTCTGCTGGTCGAGCCGGCGTACAAGACCGACTGGGAGATTCCCGGCGGCAGTGTCGAGGCCGGCGAGTCGCCGTGGCAGGCGGCGATGCGGGAGTGCCGCGAAGAGCTCGGCGTGAGCCTGACGCCAGGTCGGCTGCTCGTCGTGGACTGGGTATCGCCCCGTAATGGTCGCACCGACGGTGTGATGCTCGTCTTCGACGGCGGTGTCCTGGACGCGGTTCAGGCCCAGCGGATCGTCGTGCCGCCCGCCGAGTTGAAGGGTTGGGCGTGGTCTACCCCGCCGCAGACGCGCCAGCGGTTGCAACCGTTGCTGGCCCGCCGCGTCAACGAGTGCCTCCAGGCGCGTGCCGATGGGTCGACCCGATACCTCGAAGACGGCGTGCCAGTCTCCTGATCTCTCGAGCTGCCGCACGCCCGCCGATCGGCCACTGCTCGTCGCGGTTGGCCGGCTGCTCACCTGATATCCGTTCGAGGAGGAGATGTCGTGGCATTTGGGAGCAGGACGACCGAGACGATGACGGCGGCGGACGCGCGCCTGCGGCTGGTCGACCAGCTGCGTGCTCAGGGTTGGATCACCCGACCGGAGGTGGCAGCTGCGTTCACCGCGGTGCCGCGGCACCTGTTCGCTCCGGCCGGTACCAGCATCGAGAGCGCGTACGCGAATGATGTTGTCGTCACTAGACGCGGCTCGGACGGAAAGGCGACCAGTTCGATCTCCGCGCCGTGGTTGCAGGCGCACATGGTGGAGACCGCCGGGCTGACCCCCGGCGCCCGGGTACTAGAGATCGGCTCGGGCGGGTACAACGCCGCGCTGATCGCCGAGATCGTCGGCCCGACCGGCACGGTCGTCAGCGTCGACATCGACGCACAGGTCGTCACCCACGCGCAACAGGCGCTGGCACGGGCCGGCTACCCGCAGGTCGAGGTGGTCCACGCCGATGGGGTCCACGGCCACCCTGCCCACGGGTTGTGGGACGCGGTGCTCGTCACGGTCGAGGCCAGTGACCTGCCACCCGCGTGGACCGACCAGCTCTCACCAGCCGGCAGGCTGGTGGTGCCGTTGCGGATGCGCGGCAACACCCGCTGCCTCACCCTGCAGTCCGCAGGTGACCACCTGACCGCAACCGCGTCCGTGCAGTGCGGATTCGTCGCGATGCAAGGCCACGGCCGGAACCCGGCCCGCCAGGTGCCGCTGCGCGGCGACGACGCCGTTCTCACCCTCGATGACGACACCACCGCCACCAACGCCGAGGCCCTGCGCGCTGCACTTGATGGGCCACGGGTTGAGGTGTCCTCCACGGTGACCCTGGACGAAACGAACATCGACACCATCGAGAGCCTGCACCTGTGGCTGGCCAGTCAACCTCGCCCGTACGGCGTGCTCAGAGTCGATCGGGACCGCACCGCCGGCCTGCTAGATCCACAGGATCGTTTCTTCTGCCCCACCCTGCTGACCAGTGACAGCCTCGCCTACCTGACCATGGACCGCCACGACACGACGACGTGGCAGCTCGGCGGGCACGGCTTCGGTCCGCACGCCACCAAACTGGCCGGCGATCTGATGGAACTGACAGTCGCGTGGGATCAGCAGTACCGGGCCGGCGGCGGCCCGGACATCACCGTGCACCCGGCCGGCACGCGACTGCCCGACACTGAGCGGACGCGACTGCTCGTGCCCCGCCGCCACACGCTGACCGCGATCACCTGGCCGGAGACACACCATTGAGCCCCACAGAGTTGCCGATCCTCATTTGCCTTCGTGGGAACTCCGGCTCCGGTAAGAGCACCATCGCCCGTGAGCTGCGGTATCGGCACGGCCGCGGCTGCGCCCTCGTCGGACAAGATCACATTAGGCGCGTCCTCCTCAGGGAACGGGACAAGCCAGGTGGCCTCGCCCCCGCACTCATCGCTCAGAACGTCCGCTTCTGCCTCGATAACGGCTACCACGTGATCCTGGAAGGGATCATGCACGCCGCCCGGTACCGGAGCATGCTCACCGAACTGCGCGACACGCACCGAGGCCGAACGCTGCTCGTGTACCTCGACGTGTCGTGGCCGGAGACTCTGCGCCGACACCAGACCCGCCCCGAGGCGCAGGAGTTCACTGCCGACACCATGCTCGGCGTGTACGCCCCGCGCGACCTCCTCGGCTGGCCCGACGAACTCGTCCTCCCCGAGACCACCACCCTGGAACACGCGATCGAGCTCATCGCCACCGCCGCCGGCCTGCCGTTGACCGGCCGCAACGACGACCTGTTCCCGGCCGTCCCATGACCGCACCACCGAGAACAACCTCAGACCATGCCGGTCGCGTGGCAGCCCAAGCGGACGACGCGTTCGCGATGCTGATCGCCCGTGCCGCTGCCGCACGGGTAGGCATCGACCGGGTGGTCCACCGCACGGACAAGGCCATCGTCGCCACCGGCCGCCGCGACGGCCGACCGGTGATCGTGAAGCTATTGACCACCGATGACCCGTACTGGGCAGGCCGGCGCCAGCACGAGCTACGCATGTACGAGCTGTTCGCCGAGCAGCCGCCGCCCGTGCGCATGCCGCAGGTCCTGTACGCCGACGCCCACCTGACCGTCCTGACCCAGCTACCCGGACAGCGCCTGGACGACCAACGCCACCTCACTCGCGACGTCAGCCCGGCCACGGCACATCTGGTCCTGGATACCCTCGGCACCTTCGCCGATTGGACGCCAGCACCGCCACTGCCGCAACCGTTCGACTACCACGGCCGCACCGACGCCGAACGCGCCGCCGGGCTCCTCGACGACGCCGACCAACACGCCCTCCACACCCTCGTCGACCAGCACGGACCGCATCGGGTCACCGCACACGGCGATCCCCTACCCGCCAACCTGCTCCTCGACCGCGAGCACTGCGCCCTCATCGACTTCGAGCACACCGGCAGCTACCTACCCGGCTACGACCTCGCAATGCTGCACATCGTCGCCGCCGCCAGCCCGACCCTCACCACCGCGATCGCCGAACGCGTACACACCGCCGACATCACCACCGCCGACTGCGTCAACATGCTCTTGCTGACCTGCCGAGAGATCCGCCTGCACACCGTGCTGCCCGCAGCCGGCGCGACCGCGTCCCGGCTCGCGTACCTGCGACAGCTACTCAGCCAGGCACGCTGCGACGTAGAGGCACTGATGCGATGGTCATGAAACGGACGAACGCCGGTACGCCGGCTCGGCGCAGCCCCGCGGGCAGCTCACCGGCGCCTCCCCCGCTGAGCCAAGACTTTCACCGCCTGTGGGGCGCGTACTCGGTCAGCCAACTGGGATCGGCCGTCGGAGCAGGCGCGCTGCCGCTGGTCGCGATTCTGCTGCTGGACTCATCGGCTCTCCAGATCTCCCTGCTCGCGGTGATCTCCGGCCTCGCCTCGGCGGCCATCGTCCTGCCCCTGGGGCCTTGGGTGGAGTTCCGGCGCAAACGGCCCGTGATGATCGGCGCCGACGTGCTGCGCTGCGCGGCCCTGACCAGCGTCCCCATCGCCGCCGCGCTCGGCGCCCTGACGTACGCGCAGCTATGCGTCGTTGCCGTCATACAGAGCGCCGGCACCATCGTGTTCAACGCCGCCAGCGGCGCACACCTGAAGCACCTAGTCACCGCCGATCAACGCGTCACCGCCAACAGCCGATTCGAGACCTCCCAGTGGACGGCGAACAGCCTCGGCGCACCCATCGGCGGTGTCCTCGTGTCCTCGCTCGGCGCTACCGCGTCCATCACCGTCGACGCCGCGAGCTTCCTGATATCCGCGCTCGGGATCCGCCGCCTCCGCAGCCCCGAACCGCCACCACCGATGCGGCAAACCGCCCCGAGCAGGGGCCGGGAAGCCATCGAAGGATGGCGGCACATCCTTCACCACGCGGGCCTGCGAGCCCTGTTCGTCAACGCCGTCATCTTCGGCGGCGCCATCACGGCCACCACGCCCATCATCGCGGTGTTCATGCTCCGCGACCTCCACCTGGCGCCCTGGCAGTACGGCCTGGCCCTCGGACTGCCCTGCCTCGGCGGCATCCTCGGCTCCCTCACCGCCGGTCCCCTCACCACCCGACACGGCCTCCGCAGGGTCCTGCTCACCACCGGCGTCGCCCGCACACTCTGGATGGGATTCATCCCCCTCGCCCCGCCCGGCACACCGGGCCTGATCATCATCACCCTCGCCGACACACTCCTGCTGTTCGTGGCGGGAGCATTCAATCCCACCTTCGCCGCCTACCGCATGAACCACACCAGCGAGCACTGCCTGTCCCGCGTCCTGACCGCCTGGTCCATCACCAGCAAACTCACCCAGCCCGTCTTCATTGGCGCCGCTGGCATCCTCGCCGCCGCCACCGGCCCCCGCGGCGCGCTCACGGCAGCCGCCGCCCTCACGCTCACCAGCGCCGCGTTCCTGCCGTGGAAGGCAACCCCGAACGGTCCGCCCCACACCGCCGACGCCAACCCGCCCAGCGGACGTCGCCTACCGGCACGTCGTTCCGGTAGCGCGAGCACCCGCCTGCCCGCCGCCGTCACGGCCACCGCCACCACACCCAGGGAGAACGCAGAATGAGCGATGGCAACGGCAGCGGCGGGCATCCCGCCGCTACACCGGCACCACGACCGATTTCGTGCTGAACGGCACCGTTGGACACTCTTCTCCCCCGACGCGGAGTACGCGGCGCTGTTCGCACCCGCCGCCCACACCCTGAACCTTGACGTTGACGTCTTCACGACGAGGTTTCCCTGCTGGAGCAGCGGATGGCGGATCACCTAACGAGGGCACCTGTGTTTCGCCCGGGGATCGCCTCGGGCTCCAAGCGGCGTCAGCGACAGCGTCACCCACACGTGGCCTGACCCGGCGGCTCACAGCGTCCGATGTCGGCGGTCGCCATGCCCGGCGTCATCGCCGCGACCTGTGCTACGACCTCGCCCTGCGGGCTGATGATGTTCGTCGGCCCGTAGCCGATCCGGTCCGCGCCACGCTCACCGGTGACGTCAGCTGACACCAGCCACATGCCGCTCTCCCGGGCCCGGGCGACGCGCATCGGGGTGTGCCGGTCCTTCCACCGCAGGGCGGAGGCGCGGCGCATCATGTTCTGCGCTGGCACGAGGAGCAGTTGCGCGCCCTGCGCCGCCACCGCCGCGGCCGCAGCGGGTACCCGAGTGTCGGAGCAGATGTTGATGCCGAACCGCACGCCTTTAACCTTGAAGGTTGGGTAGTCCTGACCTGGAGTAAAGAGCGATTCTCCCGGCATGAGGTGGGTTTTACGGTAGACGCCGAGGAGCTCACCGCCGGCCACGACGACCGCTGAGTTGAAGTACTGACCCGCCCGTCGTTCGATGACACCGAGGACAAGGGTCTGCCCGATCCGGCCCACCCGTCGCAACAGTGCAGCAAACGACGCGGAGCGCAGATCCATAGCGTGGGCGTCCAGGTGGCGCTCCTGCACGAGATAGCCCTGCAGAAAGCACTCCGGGAACAGCAGCAACTCGACATCCCGCTGATCAGCCTCGCGGCCGAACTCTTCGATGCACTGCACCGCCGCGCCGACATCGCCCAGAATCTCCGGGGTCTGACAGGCCCCCACCCGCAACACCTCGGCCACCCCGAAACCCTATCGAGGTCCGACGACGTTGCTGCCTGTGCGATGACAGTGGGACGGCGCCGCCGCTGCGGGACCTCCTGTGAGACTCGCCGGCGTGGAGGGTCACGGCACGCGCAGAAGAGCAGCGTTTCCGCCGCCGGGTTAGCCGGTTCGAAGTCGCTTGTACGACCGGGACCGGTCAGGCCTGGGGCATGGCAGCGGCGTTGTTGGCCGCGAGCCAGCCGGCGGGACTGCCGCAGTCGTGGTACTCACCGGTGACGGGGTGGATCAGTACGTCGTTGTCGCGGGCGAAGGCGATGACGGCGTCGGTGGCCTGGTACTCCCCGTTGGCAGCCGGAATCAGCTCCTGGAAGTAGGCCATCGCGTCAGCGGGTAGCAGGGTACGGCTGATGTTGATGTACGCGGTCGGCTCGTCGTAGTCATCCGGCTTTTCGAGCAGCTGATCGAGTAGCTGGTGACTCTTGGCTGCTCGCGGGTGGAGGATGCCGTAGCGGTGTGCCTCAGCGCCGGGCACCGTGGCGGCGGCGAGCGCTGCCGGTGCTCCGGCGGTGGCGCGGGCAGCGGCGAGGTCGGCCAGGTCCGATCCGCCGTCGTTACGGAGCAGGAGGTCGTCGCCTGCGACCAGGAGGAAGTCGTCGCCAGCGAAGTCAGCGGCGACGATCGCGGGCAGCGCAGTGCCGTACCGGTCGTCGCGCGGCTGTTCGATGAACGTGAAGTCGGCTTGGCTGTGCAGGTCGGCGACGGACGCGTACTTGTCCTGCCAGCCGCGTGCGGTGAAGTAGTCCTTTAGGTCGTGGTCTTCGGTGAAGTAATGACGCACCTGGCGGCCGATCTCGCCGGGGGCGGTGACGATCGCGATCTCGCGGGTGCCTGCGGCGACGCAGTCAGCGACCGCGTAGGCGACGACTGGTTGGTTGAGGATCGGCAGCATGCACTTGTTGATCGTTTTGCCGATCGGGAAGAAGCGGCTGCCCATGCCGGCGACAGCGATGACGGCCCTCACGCGCTTACCTTTCGGTTGGGTTACACCGGCCGTCAACGTGTAGCGACAGTAAGCCGGGCGGACCAATGCAGCTTACGCATCGCATTGGGTCAATTCGGGCACGTAGTGGCGCGCGACGCAGGCCGTCGGCGACGGTGATCTCGATCCCTTCGCCTACGAGAACGACCCCGGACCGGTGTCGTCTACCGAGACTCAGGCACCGAATGCACACCCCAGGCTTGACGCAGGAGCTACTTATCGTCCCGGGCCGTCCTCCTCCTCATCGGGCGACTGCGCCGTGCGGCGATATTGAGGATGGCCCTCGTCCATCTGAATGGCCGCGTGCAGTGCGACTGGATAGCGGACGCGGCCGGACCAATACATGGTCTGGTGACAGAGCTGAGCGGTGGCGACCGCAAGTGCCTCATGAGAGACACGGTCATTGAGGGCGATGGGGTAGATCTCGGTAGCGGTCATCGAGTACCACGGTTCGGGCATCTCGCTCTTGCGGCGTTCTTCGCGGTTCTCGGAGATGACGGCCCGTTTGGCGTCCCACCTGGTGTACTTCGCGCCGAGCCGGCCCGAGTTGCCACCGTCGTAGTTGCGGGGCACGTTGCACAGGACCCAGACCGGCGTGCCGAAGTCCGTCTCAATCTCGTAGAGAGCGTTGGTAGTCTCGCCTTCCCGTACGGCGTCTTTTGTGCTGAGCACGTGGGTGTAGGCGATCGGTGGGGGCACTCTGTCGTCGGCGATGTTCACGCGGATGATCGCATCGGGGCGTTCATCGTCTTGCAGGCTGTAGCCCGGCAGCCACCGCTTACTCTTTCGTTCTTCGGGTTGGCCGCCCTGCTTGCTGTTCTGCAACCCATCCCAGATGCGGCGGGCGCTGTCCTCGTCGACGGTGACGACGTACGGCCGGCCATCGAGGTACTCGGCGAGGTCCTGCAGTGCCTGTTCGACGACGTCGCCGACGTCGTCCCAGCGCTGACGGTACGACTTCTTCCCGCCGGTCTCCTGCGGGTACTCGGTCTCGTGGAACTGGTTCTGGGCTTGGCGGTAGGGCTGCCATGAGGCGACAGTCGAGCTCCAGCCGAGCAATTGCCACACGTCGCCTGGCGTCGGCGGCGGGATCAACGCGGTCGCGGTCACGACCGTTCTGGGAGAGCTCTTCTCACCCTTGCGTTTGTTCTGCTGGCGGATGTGGAAGCCGACGTGCGCGATACGGTCGGCCCCGTACCCCGCGTGTCGCTTTTCAGGACGCAGGGCGTTGGCGATGCGGTCGTCGATGATGCCGAGCGAGCGGTAGAGGTCGAGCAGCGCCATCTCTGCCGGGTGGTCGGGGTCCTTTGGCTCGATGATGCCGTTGGCGTTCCTGCCGAGCAGGTACTGGCTGGCGATGTCCTTGCTCGCCAGAATCATCTTGCTCTGTGGCTTCGCGTCCGCGTCCTCCAGTTCGGCGGGTTTGAGGCCTGGGATGTCCTCCGTGGTGGGCATGTGGGTTTCGCACCAAGCACCGATCAGGACGTCACCGCTGGTGTCGAGGGCCGCAGCCGCGGGGTTCAGTGCCTTGGTCCGCCCGTTCGGGCTACCGTGCGCGAGGAAGTTCGCCGCGAGGTGGAAGACGGCGGTGATCGTCCCGCCGAAGAGATCGATCTCTTCGCCGTCGTGCGGGTCGAGGCCCTCGGTCTCGAGGCCGTACGTCTTGGCGAGGGCAGCGATCATCCGCAGCCGAGTTTCGTCGCGGTACCAGAGGCAGACCAGGCGCAGCTTGGTGAAGCCGGCCGCCTTGACTGCGGCGGCGATGGAGGCGGGCTCGGGAAACGCGCTGCCCTTGCCGCGCAGAGCCTTCTTGGACCCGGTGGCTTCGCGTTCTGCCTTGCGGCGGTCCATCTCCGCCTTGGGCACCCGCTCGGGGTCAGTCGGTCGGTGCGGCAGAGCCATGGTGGTGGCGCGTGCGATGAGTGGCTCTGCCCGGCCCTCAAACCGGCCCAGGACGTGCTCGTTGAGGACCCGCAGGTGGTGCATGCCGGTGCCGACGCCGATGGGGAACGGCCGGCTCTTCGGCAGTACGGGCCAGATCTGGGCAGGGCGTTCACGGGAGAAGCTCAGGGTGGGCCTGCGGTCCTTGCCGGCCTCGGCGATGGCTTCGGCGCGCATACGCTGTTCGGCCTGCGAGCGGGTCGCGATGGCCTGCAGGACGGAGTAGTCCATCTCGAGGCGTCCGAGCGCCTCGAGCGCGTAGCGGCTGATGGTGCGGGCGCCGCCGCCGCCGTGCAGGCCCACTTCGAGGACCGGGCGGTTGTCACCGGGCTGGACCGCCAGCACGGTCCTGCTGTAGATCAGTGAGTCCGAGATCCGGGTCACCCGGGAGGTCACCATGAGTACGGGGGTGGCGATGTTCGGCACCGTTTGCAGCGTGAGGGCGGTACGTGACAGGGCGTACCGGCCGCCCTGGTCATTTTCCCAGGGGTCGTCGAGAGCGATTAACCCGCCGGTGACGTCTGGCCGCAGTGGGATGGCAAGGCCTTCGCGAACCGTCCAGGGGCCGGCCAGCTTCTGCGCCAGGCCCCAGGCGATGGTGCGGAACACCCAGTTCGGGGCGACTGGCTGAGTGCCGGGCTGCGGCCGGACGTGCTCGGCAAGGTAGACCTCGCTTTCCGGGGTGTCGGCGATCTTCTGTGCCAGCTCCGGCGGCTGCCGCAGGTCGATTTCGTGGATCGCTATACCATGGGCCAGCCCGTAGGTGAGGGTGAACACCCGGCAGAGGAGCTTGTTGTCGATCCGCTCCCGTGATGCGAGGAACGGCTGGGGCCCACCGGGCTCGAAGTAGACGTATCCGCCGGTGAGGACGCTGAGCACGGTGGTGGCGATCGAGTACGGGGCCTGGGCTGAGTCGTTGCCGTACCGCTTCTGGCAGGCGCGGTTCAAGTTCTCCCACAGGGTGCGTGTCTCGGCGTCCAGGTTTCTCAGGTAAACGCGGTCGTTGCCGACGAGGTCGGGGGTGCAGCGGTACGCGAGCGTGTCGAGATAGCGTCCGGGCTCGCGGTGGTGTCGGGTCACTCGTCCTCTTCTCGGAAAGCGTCCAGCACGGTGGGCTCGTTGGGGTCGATTCCGGCGTACGACAGGAACGCGTTGAGTGCCTCGCCGTACAGGTCGTTCATCTGTTTGCGCACGTCGGGCGGCCACTTCGCGTGAATGCGGCGCAGGATGGTGTCGAGGTCTGCGCTCCAGGTGTCCTCGTGGAACGCGAAGTCGACCATGTGCAGGACGGCTTCGGTACCGCCGCGGCGGGCCCGGCCGGCGAGCTGGATGAGGTCGACGATCATGCCGGCGACCACTTCCTCCTGAAGGGACTTCTGCATGGAGGCGAACTGGCTCGCCGAGCGCAGCAACAGCCTCAGCCTCTCCCATGCGGCGTCGCGGGCGCCGGCGAGCGCGGCGACGGGATCACTGCTTCCACCGGCGGGGAGAACGCGCATGCCGGCTGCGTTGATGCTCCCGTACATCTCGGACGGCTCGTTCAGCAACGCCAGGGGCCGCACGCACAGGTAGACCGACCGCACTGCGGAGCGGATGCCCTTGACGATGTTGAGGCCACGCGCGATCAGCGACAGCGGCACGACCAGGATGTTGCCCCGGTCCGGGAAGGTCTCGAACTCTTCCTGGGTCAGCCGGACGGCGAGGTTCTCGCGGGGCAGGTCCGGATTGAGGCTGTGCCGGTCCTCGGCGCGCACGGCCACGCACAGTCCGGACCGGTAGTTCCCGGACTGGGCGATGCCGCGGGCGAGCAAGGCGCACTGCTCGTAGGAGTTCGCGACGACGAGCACGTGGGCGCGGTCGGGGTCCTCGCGGGCTGCCCGTTCCAGCTCCCGGCGGATGTGCCGGTCGTACAGCTGGTCGCCGAGCTCGATCAGGGCGTCTCGTTTTCGGCTGGTGTGCAGTCCCGAGACCTTGATCGGTTCACCGAGCAGCGGGTGCCCTTTGCCGTAGTCGACACGCCGTTTCCGGGCGCGGATGGAGCGGGCTTGTGCGTCGGTCATCCACCAGCGGACCGGGGCGTGGACGTGTTCGCGGACGGCCTGCGGGAAGAACGCCGTCGCTGACAGTCCCATAACGGGCCGTTGCGTTCCGGCCAGGCTCAGCGAGACGATCCCGCCGAGTTCGGCGGTGAACAAGTGCGGGTCGCCGCCGATGGTCTGGGCGACCAGCTCGGCGCTCTTCTGCCTGTCGTCGAGGCCGGTGACCCGGTAGCCGGTCAGGGAGCGGCCGAGCATGCCGATCGGCATCACGGTGGTGATCGCCGAGTGCTGGAGCTGCTCGATGATCTTCTGAGCGGAGCGCAATCCGGACGACCGGAAGCGCTGTGCGTTCTTGCGGACCTCTGCGAGCGCCTCGTCGAGCTCGATCATCACCGCGCGGGTCGCCAGCAGGTTGATGATCTGGGCTCGCCGGTGTCCGTCCTTGATGACGTCGCCTAGCAACTCGTGCAGTTCGAGCTTGACCGCGTCAAGCAGGCTCTCACCTCGTGGTCCTACCAGTGCGCTCAGGCCCCGTTGGACGTCCGCCCACACCGGTTCGAGCGCGCCGCTCGCGCGTCCGTGCCGGTCGGCATGCTGGTAGCGCTCAGGCATCAGCGCGTTGATCCGCTCGACGGTCTCGGCGGGTATGCCCGCGTCGCCGATATCGAGATCGGGCCACAGCAGTCGGGCCAGTGTGCGGTCGCGGCCACGCGCCATGTGCCAGCGGCTGCTGGTCTGGTCGGGAATGCGTTCCTCGGCGCGCTGGTCCTCGGCAGCGTGAAGCTTGAGCGCGTTGCGGCAGATACTGAGCAGCAAGAACTCAGCCATGAGCCGCACGTGGCTGACCGACGGCAGCAGCACGTTCTCGTCGTCGATGGGCAGCCGCTTCGCGTCGGTATCGATCTCCTGAGGGGCCGAGGTCCAATGACGGCGCGAGTGAAGTTTCACGTCGCTGGCGCAGCGTTCGATGGCCCTCGACTGGAACTGATCCACCTCGTCGATGAGCACGGCATGGCAGGTACGCAGGGCAAACTCGGCAGCCGTCAAGGTCCGCACGGGGCGGCCATCGAGATTGACGCCGATCCTTAGGGCGCCCTGCAGGAAGTAGAAGTGGTTCATGACGACCACGTTCGCGTCGCACGCCTCGTAGACCGGGGTGAACTTGCTACAGGTCGGGATCCACGGGCAGGCCGAGACCCCGACGCCCTGACGGCCGAGCGAGAGGCAGGGTTCACGTCCCGGCGGGTAGTCGCCGGTGGCCTCGGTGAACTCGCGTTGCGCGCACCCGTAGGCGAGCGGGTCGATGTCGCGTTCTCCGCGTAGACCCCAGTCGCCGGGCGATTCGGGGTCTTCGTCGATCAGCGAAGCGTGCTTGACGGCCCGCTCGCGCATGCTGCTCGAGGACATCAGGTGCGCGCACGTCGGCGTGTGCTCCAGCTCCTGTTGCTCCCGGAGATAGGCCAGGTCACCCTGGATGTTCCAGGTCATCGCCAGGCAGGACTTGATGTCCGGCTGCACGAGCGTGACTCGTAGGTTGCGCAGAGCGAACCAGCTGGCCATGACCCGGACCAGCACGCTCTTGCCGGTGCCGGTGGGAGCGTGGAAGATCTCCAGGCCAACGGCCGACAGTGTCAAGGCTTCACGGGGCGAGACGACGTCGGTGGTCTGCAGCACCTCGACCAGGCCGGTGAGCGTGGTGTGCAGAAACCGCTTGTCCGGTGGGAAGCGTTCGTCGATCTGGGCGGCCAACGTCAGGAGTTCGTGCGTGGGAATCTGCAGCTCAGGCGTGTAGGGGACGGTCGACACGTGCGGCAGCTGGTCGAGGGCGAACCGCTCGGTGAAATGCGGATAGCGCGGGATCCGCACCCGCCCGTGGATCTGACCGCCGTCCTTGACGTAGATCGTGGGGGTACTCCACGTTCCGGGGCCCGCGAAGTCCGGCGGCTTCGGGCGGGCGCTTGGGCGCCGGAACCGGGCGGTCTGGCGATCGACGTAGTCCAGCAGGTTCCCGCCCACGCGAGGAAACGCGGCGTCAGCCCTGAATGGGTTACTCCCGGCGAGTTCGAAGGCCGTGATGGGTGCCTGTTCCTCGTCCGGGCCTGGATCGGAAGGGGTGAGGGCGGTGCGGGCGGCGACCGAGAAGGCGCGATGTTCCACCAGGTCGGCCGGGGCGATCGATCCGACCAGCGCGATCCGCTGCTTCTCGTCGTAGGGAAGGCTGCTCCAGCGGTCCCACACCGTGTATTTCCCGGACAGCAGGAACGCGGCGTCGGCGAACCCGGCGGCGTCACGTGTGTCACCGGGGACACGGCGCGGGAAATAGTGGGCTGCCAGGGCTAGGGCTGCGTGCACCACGCTGGTCTGCACGGTCGGGTCGCTCATGCCCACCTCACCCCCGCTTGCTTGCAGACCAGCTCACCGAATGCTGAGGCGGTGGCCACCTTCATGTCGTACTTCTGGCACACCTCGGACAACAGCGGGACTTGCCCGACCCGGTAGTCCGGGACCACGAGCCATTCGGCGCCGCCGCGGTCACCCTCCTGCGCATGGATAAGGCTCGCGAGCGTCGTCGCCGACGTGTAGTCCTTGACGTCGACCTTGAAGGATGTCTTGGTGCCGGGGATCGTCACCGTCAGGTCGTAGGCGTCCAGGGCCGGCCAGAGGTCCACCTTCAGCCCGCGTTCGACCAGCCGGTCCCGCAGTGCAAGCTCCGGAATCCCTGGCACCGTGGTGTATCGCCAGATGCCCCGGGCCAGCGCCTTGTGGTTCTCCGCCGGCCTCGGCTGGGGAACAACATCGATGTCGGGAAACAGCACCGCTTCGCGGGCGGCCAGGCGGTCCGGGCGTGGTTCGGGAAGAAGCTCGGCAGCAGAACCGTCATCGCTCGGACGGAACAGGTAGGAGGCCCCCATATCGGCGTGCGGGGTGTGCCAGCATCGGGCCGACCCCACCAGCGCACCGGCGCTCTTCGCCAACGCCAGCCGCATCGGCCACCGGCAGATAGGACACTCGTACCACCAGCCCTGGTGGATCGAGGCGTACGGGATGTCGGTGTAGAACTGGACAACGGTCGGCGGCAGCCGCAAGTCCGCCAGCTCATCGGCCGGCCCGGACGGATACCTGATCAGATCCGCACGCCCGTTTTCGTAGACCGATTGAACGCCCTGTTTGCTCAGCGCCAGATACACAGTCTCCTGCTCCACCTCCTCCCGCAGCTCGCGTACACCCACGAGCATGTCCGAGCTGCGATCGAGTTTGCGCAGAGTGTGCAGCAGCATCCTCTGCTCGAAGTCCAGATCGAAGGCGTCCTCCGTGACCTGCCCGTCCTGATCCATGACGAGTAATCCCTTGAGATCGACTGGCTCCACCCCCTCGGGCAGTAGCTGCGCAAGGTCACCCGAAAGAGCCTGCCGGAACCAGCCGAACGGCAACGGGCTTCCCGGGCCGCGGGCAGCCAGCACAATCCCGTGGCACTCCATCAAGGTCTCCAGCCGCCGCTCCGGCTTCCACCCGGCAGCAGTGAGAGCCTTCGCGGCATGCAGGGCCGCTTTGGTCACGAGGTAGCGAACGTGAAGATCGCTTAGTGTGCGCGCGTCGTCATCGACAGCATTGGTCACGAGGGCGGATGTTAGACCCACCCGGTGACAAGACGAGGTCCCGGAAGCGCTCGAGGCCAGTGTCAGAAATCAGACGATGAGGCTTTCGAGTCCGGGGCACTCCACGCGCGGATACTGCTGACGATAGGTGTCCGCGAACTCGACGACGTGACGCCGGCCGAGATCAGTCAACTGCCAACGGAACTCCACCACGTGCGTTCCGCCGGGAGCCAGCACGGGCACTGCCTCGATTAGCCCTCTGCTCGGCGGGCCACCGGCCGCGTTGCGGTAACCGACGCCAAGGAAGAACAACGATCTGCCCGCCAGCCGGTCCTCCGGCAGGCCCTCGGGCTCGGCCGCCGCGACGCGGGCCAACACACCCCACAACCACTCCGACAACAGATGCGGCTCGTGATCCACTTCGACAGTCTCATCCAGACCAACCCGAGCGGCAGCCCGTCCGCGTCGGGTGATCTTGACAGCAATGCGTACGACCTCACCGATATCCGGATGATCGATGACGTCCTCGGTCACGATCACCAGGCCCCGGCGGGCAAGGGCGTGCAGGGTCCGGCCAGCGCCCGGGTCATGAACCCCACGTCGACGCAGCCGCTCCTGGAGACGCGTATGACCCTGCTCTGACGACGCCGACTTCAGGGCCAGCGGCAACTGCCGCCACTCGGCGGCCGGCGGCACCGGCAACCGCTGCAGCCGACGCATCCACATCTCGGTCTCGGTCATCCGATCGTCGCGCATGATCTCGCCCAGATACACGCGCTGCCGCTCATTCAGCGATGCCCACGCCTCAACAGCGGCCCGCGACGGCCCCCTGCGTCCTCCGCCTTCCACCGCCGGCGCAGGATCCTGCGGTCGGGTGCGCATCCACGCGTCCAAGACCATCCGGGTCGGCACCCGATAGATCTTGGCCAGCGGCGGCAAGAGGCGACCGGTCATCACCGGCTCCGCCCAATCCCGGCCGGCCATCGACTCACCGCATTCGAGCGCAGACAGCACCTCCGCCGACACACGCAGATCCCGACCGGCCTGAGATGCCTCCAACAACTCCGATGCACGGGCCAGCGTCAGCCCGGCCAAGAAGCGCAGATCGGCAAGCGTCTCCTGGCCTGGCACGATGTCGATCAGCTCATCAGGGCGACAACCCACTGCCTCGGCCAGGCGTTCCACCTCAGCCGGAGTCGCCGCGAGCAAACCTTCCTCATAGAGGAACACCTTTCGGGCGGACAGTCTTGCGCGTACGGCCGCATCACGCCGCGCCAAGCCACACGTCAACCGCCGTGCGGCCAGCGCCCCCGGAATCAGCCGACGAGCCGCGGGCACGTTCACGCCGGCGTCGACAAGCGTCGTCACGCTGCCCACGTCGGTCCGACATCCGCAGACATAGCCTTCATAGCCATCGCAACCGTCCCCACCAGCGACGATAACCCGTTACGGGCCAAACTGCAGGCGACCTAGGGGACCGCCCTTGACTCACAGTCTTCAAGTATCGAACACATGTTTGATCGTTGCACGGATGTGTCGACTAGTCGAGCAGTGCGGTGCTGGGATGCGCCTGGCCGTCAGTACCGGATCCCGCTTGTACCGCTCGCCGACGACCCACGAACCACCTCTCGCACTGGCCGCTACCGCTCACGTTCGTTGCGAGCCGTCCGTCCACGTCCCGTAACCGAGTAGCTGCATCGCGGCCGCGTTGTCAGGTTGGGCCCAAAAAAGCTGGTGTAGCTCGTCGGACAGTTCGTCGCGATGAGTGTTGGTGAGCCCTCTACGGAAGAAGCGGCCATCGACCTGTTGAAGCTCGGTGAACGACGGAATCTGGACGTCGGCGACGGGTCGGCGCTCGGACGTCAGCGTTTGGATGACTCGCTCCACAGCAGCTCTCGGGTTCTGGGCAAGTTCTTCGTACCTCAGCACCACTCGGTGAGGCGCCGGCGGCAGCAGCCAACTCAGCACGTTGCGTCCCCAACTGCCGGTTCCGACCTCGTCCCGCCGGGTGATCATGGCATGCAGCTCGCTCTCAAATCGAGCAGCGTCTGCCTCGCTGGCCAGACGCGCCCACGAGACGAGCGCATCGCGCCCGTCCCGGACAAGGCAGACTGCTTTGTCCGCTTCATCAACCTGGTCGTCGCGCTGTCCGTGCGTTTTGACGAAGTGAACCTCTGTCGAGTCACGCATGGTTTGAATCGCTGCAGGGCGTTCGGTGAAGCCGACCAGATCGGAACCCAGACGTTCGGCCACGCCATCAATGTCATAGACGACGGATGTCCTTACGCCGTAGACCCGATTGAGGACGATCCGGAGAAAGGTGTTACCTGACCGGGGATAGGAGGACAACCACACGATCACTCAACCAGGGTAGAGAGTTCTCTCGCTCACGCGGTTCACCATGGCCTCGGCACTGCCCTCTGCGCCGACGAGTCGGGCCATGAATCTCAACCGACGTCGATCTGGGCTCCGCCAGTCTCGATCGCGGCGAACTGTCGCGCGGCGCCGCCCCCACCACCGCCGATTGGGACTACTCTTCGCCTTCCGTCGCCCGCCGATGCCACTGGACTCTGCTCTCTCCCGAACAATCCGTTCGACAGCCGACTCCCCTTGAGGCTGGCTACACGCTCCCAGCGCCCCAGAAGCGTGGCACCGAGGTGTCCCGCCGCACCCAGCGGCGGGACACCGCCCGGTACGGGGCTACTCCGTGTCGTCGTAGTCGTCCGGGTCTTGCGCATCATTGCGGTCAGCCGCCTCCTGCACCCGGTCGTCAAACCCGCTGGTCGCGGTCGGCGAGTCGGGATCGCGGTCGGCGGCCGCGCTGATGCGGTCGGCGGACTCGTGGTCCATCGGCTGAGATCGGGCCATGACGGTTCTCCTCCGTCGAGTCGTGCCCTTGGTTACGCCTGGGGCGACGCGCACCCGGACCGCATGGTGCCGTCGGGTGAATGATCCCGTGGGCTACGTCGGCGCCTGGCCCGCTTCGGCGGGCTGCCCATGCTAGTCACCGCGTGTGAGGCGTCCGGAGGAATCGCCCGGAGGTTCACGCCGTCACATAGCCGGCTGAGGAATGCCGGTCCCATCAATGCCCACCAGGCTACGCCAGTCGCGGGCGAGGCATGAGCGGCAAACCGTCGCCCCGTGCCGATCCTGCCGAATCGCGCGGGGTTTGGCCTTGCCCGCAGGCCGGGTCGACCTCACCTGCACGTCGCCCTGGCCATCACCCCCGCCTTACGAACACGCGGGGCCGCGCAAAGCGTCTGTGGCTATCGGCCGTCGAAGGGGAGCCGGCGACGCGACCGAGATTCGGTCGTGGGCTCGGGCGGCCTACTGACCTGGGACGAGTAGGAGCGGAGCCACGTCCGTGGGCCGCCGCCCCCCTCGTGGCATTCGAAGTCAAGACGCACGTTCAGCGGCGTCGAGGCCTTGTACTCGAGCATCAAGACGACTGTGAAGGCCGCTCCGGGGGCAAGATCGGTGCGCGTGACTGCCGCCTGCATGCCGTCCCAACCGCCAGCGACCCTATTGACGAATCCGCGCACGTTCGGCTGGCCGGCCACGCTGATCACCACCGACGCCAGCGGCTTGCCCGATAGGAGCTTGATCGGCACCTCCGCGTACTGCTCATCGTGGACGTGCACCATCCCGCTGGTGACCTCGAACTCAGGGCCATCAGCTTCGTCTCGTGCGTCTAGGTCAGCCTGGAACTGAAGACGCGCGAGGGCGAGGTGATCCTCGGCAGCCGTGGCTTGCCGCTCCGCCGTGGCAGCGGACTCTTTGGCAGCGATGGCCTGCTCCTTGGCACTCTGGGCCTGGCTTTTCGCGCTAAACGCTTGCCAAACCGCCACCCCGGCCCCGCCTGTCGCGAGCAGGGCGGCCCCCCACGCCGCCACGTCGATGTCGATGTTCACCGTCTGACCTCCACGCCGCGTCGCTACGATCGTGCAGGCTACGGCACACTGTCCAGACGTAACGCTCGCGCTCCACCGGCTGCCCAACAACCGTTGTAGCCGATCCGGTGCCGGTGACACGGCTGCGGTGTGACATGGCGAAGGCCTGCACTCACAGCCTCTACGCCTTCCATAACCTCATCACTCACAACGGCCCGCTGCGCCTGCCGTCGCCCAACCCAGCAGAGAGCCCACGACGACGACCGCCAGGTCCCGCCGACACAGAGCATCAAGCGAGCGCACCGGAAGTGGGACGGCAATTCGACCGCGACCAATGGACTCCTCCCCCGGTCAACAGGGAGATGAAGGACAAAACGGGCCCGCCTACGCCGCAGTGCGGAACACTTGCTTCCTGATCGCCGAACATGCCTGAAACGGCGAGGCCAAGTTCGGCTGCCCCAGAGTTCAGCTCACCCCACCATCTGACGGGAGAGAATGATCAATGCGTAGCGTCTGGACGGATCTGCCTGACAACGTCACCGCCGCGATCGCCGAACGGGTCGGTGAATCCTTCGACGTCACCCCGGCTTCCAACGGTGGCCACGCGGACATCGCCGCGACAGTCACCGGGCCAACCGCGAAGGTCTTCGTCAAGGCGGCTTCGGCCGACCTCTGCGTCCGATCACTGCGCTACGAACTGGCGGCGAGCACGGCGATCGACCGGTACCCGCCGCCGGTTCTCTGGCACTTCGAGTCCGACGGCTGGTTGGTGGTGGCGACCGAGCACCTTGCTGGCCCGTATCCCGACCTGTCCCCCGCCAGTCCCGATCTCGACCTCCTCGCCGCGACGCTCAAGGAGCTACAAAACACCCGCGCGCCGAATGGCCCCTGGTACGACCCAGCGGGCCGGCTCGGGTTCGCGCATCCGCTGATGGCCGGCGATGGGCTCGTGCACTCTGATCTCAACCCGACCAACCTGATCGTGACCGGCAGCGACCTGCGCATCGTCGACTGGGCTTTCGCGACTAAAGCAGCGCCTTGGGTGGAACTTGCACTCCTGATCCAGTGGCTAATCGGCTGCGGCCACACCGCCGGTCAGGCAGAACGCTGGGTGGCGCAGTTTCCGGCGTGGGCTGCGACTGATCGCGACGCCGTAGACGATTTCGCCATCCGCAACGCCGCGAAGTGGGCAAGAAAAGCCGAGAAGTGCGCCCAGGTGTGGGTGCACGACCTTGCGACCTGGACCAGTGTATGGGCGGCCTACCGCCGATCGAGGATCCGGGCGCGCTCCGTGGTGTCGCAGCAGCCCGGTCCCGGCGCAGACGCATCCACCCTTGCCCGGAGGGGAACCTCCAGCTGGTAGGGCTCCAGCCCATGCCATGCCATGAGATTCCGGATCGCCGCATCGCGGTACGCGCCGCTAGTCACCGGTCGGCGCCTGGGTCGCTCCAGCGGCCGATGACGGTGTGGCGTACGCCGGCGTCGAGCATCGCGTCCGCCCGGTGTCGCCCGTTGATATACGGCACGACAGCACCGGGCACGTCGGGCTGGATCGGATCGCAAAACAACGTCTCCGCAGCCTTCAACACCCGGCCGTCGAGGCCCTGGGCGCGCAGTGCGGCTACGGCAGCGAACATCCGTGCGTCCTCGGGATCATCGCTGGGCACGCGCTCGAGCGCTTCGCTGTCTGCTCGTGCCAACGCGGCGACGGCCGCATCTGACGCGGCAGCCCAATCGACGCTGTGGTACCAGCAGCAGTTCCGAAGTCTGCGGCGCGGCATCACCTGCCGGAGCAGGCGTCGCGACCAGGTCGTTCCGGCCGGCATACACGCCGGCTCGCCGTGTAGGTCTGGCCGCGGCAGTCCGATCACGGCCGCGACCTCGAATCTCATGCGGGGTTCCACCAGGGCTTCCGGGGCGACAAAGCCACCCCCGCGTCCCGCATCGACCGGGCCGCCGACCAGATGCGTTAGCTCGTCCTCGGTCAGCCGCGGTCCCCACCTCGGCGGACTGGCCACCGCGAACGGCCCCGCTACGGTGAACCCGAAGTGGCAGAACCCGAGATCCTTGCCCGTCAGCAACTGCTGGGCGATGAAGATCGGCGGTTCCGGCTCGGCCGGGCAGTGCCGCTGCCACACCGCCTCGACGAACCGCTCCGCCCGGTTCATCAGGCATGTGCCCTCTCGATCAGTCTGCGTCGCTATCGCCACCGGCCGCCGACTTGGCGCGGTGAACAGCTGCAGCCGCATCGACGACTGCCCGACGGTGAACATGTGCTCGTCAACGGTTCGCGTACGCGCTCCACCATGCTCACGGATCAGGGCCACGCCCTGCGGGCGTGGCCCCTCGTCTCCGGATGCATCCATAGCCATCACCGTAGAGTGCGAGTGCGACAGCGCCCGTTGGCTGACGAGCGGCGCGGCGATCTCCAGGCAGGCCGATCAGCTTTATCGCCTTGCCGGTCGGCCACGACGGCTAGACGAGTAAGTCCGAAGTCTGGTCAGTGGTCGTAGGCGATCAAGGACCTGGTCAGAGGTTGGCCGGTGGTCCGGTTGTGCCAGATCGCTGCGGTCATCGCGAGGAGGCGTTGCGCGATGCGTGCGGCGACGCCTTCGATGCTGCGTCCGCCGTGCAGTTCGAGGTCGAGTTGGCCCTTCAACGTGTCGTTGACGGACTCGATGAGCTGCCGGATTGGTTTGAGCAGGTGTTCGTCCGGGCGTGGGACGCGGTTGCGGTACGACGGTCTGAGCAGTCGCACCCCACGCTCTGCCAGCCACCGGTCCAGCTCCGCGGACACGTATCCCTTGTCCGCGACGATCAGCAGGCCTGGACGCTCGGCGATGAGGTCGGGATCGTGGTCACGCACCGCCACCAGGACCTGACGTTCGTCGACCTTCGGTGTCGCCAGGGCCCAGGTGATCGGCAATCCGGACGGGGTGCAGATCAGATGCAGTCGCAGTCCCCAGAAGAACCGCGAGTGCGAGGCGCAGTAGCCGTAGCCGGCCCACCCCGCCAGATCGGAGCGTTTCACCGTCGGTCGGGACCGGCCGCACTCGACCGGCGTCGAGTCGACCACCCAGGTGGCGTCGGTCCACAGGTCGGTGTCCGCCGCGACCACGCGGATCGCCCGCTTGAGCAGCGGCACCGCCGCACGCAACCGCTTGTTGTAGCCGGACTGCCCGGGCAAATACGGGAACGCCCCGGGCAGATGCCCGGGGACGAACCGCAGCCACCGGGCTTCGGACCGCACCCCGAGCAGGGCCTGCGCCACGGCAAGGGTCAGCAGTTCCGCGTCCGACAGCCTGGGCGGGCGCCCAGGCCTACGCTGCCGTCCGAGCCAGTCGTCGATCTTCACGTAGAGTGCGGTCAGAAGGGTGTTGAGGTCGGTCGTCACAAACTGATCCTCAACACCCTTCGTCTATATCCACCACCCAGGGGCGTTAGGACTTACTCGTCTAGACGATCCAGGTGGTCAGTGGAATCTCAGGCGCGCAGGCCGCTGCTGTCCTCAGGTCCTCCAGCTGGCGGAGAGGCGGACTGAGGTACGGATCCGCAGTTGCCTATTCAGCCTGTTTCATCGTGGATGGGGTTAGTCGGCGGTGAGCGGCACCGCTGGTGCGCCCTGCTCCACGCACAGCGGCACGCCCGGGTAGTGCGCAGTGACCGCGGCGGCGTCGCGTTGTGGGTCACCGACGCCGACGCTAACGCACTCCCCAATCGTCGGTCCCACCTCGTACACCGCCACACCCCGCTGCCGCCAGTAATCCATGTCGCCACTGATCTGTTCCACCCATCGGGCGAGCGCCCGCGCGGAATGCTGGGCGTCGACGAAACGCACCATGACGTGCAGACCGAGTTGACGCACCGCCTCGTCGAAACCGGCAGTAGGTATTGCGGTGCACCAGCAGCACACCAGCGGGAACATCCAGGCTCACGTCCGCGTACACGTCGGGCCAGCGCCCGCCGACGCCGTCCACGGCTTCGGCGGCGTCGCCAAGAGCATCCTGTGAAGGCCAGTACGACTGCTCAACGTTCGGGGCGCTCGGCACGGCGGACGCCGACGGCGAGGCGCAGGCGGCAGACAGGGCCAGCAGCGGCAGGGTAAGCAGCGCGGAAACACGGCGAGGCATCGTCAACCCCCTTCGGCGGACACACACCGCCAGACGGACACTACGGATAAAACGAACCAGCAGAGGGTGAGACGTACACCAGCCCCAGACGGTTCCCCGCCCGCCCTGCGAGGCCTCCAGTTCACCTGGTCCCGAGACTGCACAAAGATCTTCTGGCCTACCGCGGGCTGCTGGGACGCACGTATCGGGCATGCCGCCCGTGATCGAACGGGGGCCGAGACGGCTGGCGTGACTCGATCTTTGCCGCAAGCCGGTCTAGTGTCCATGCCGGTGATCTTCGGACACCAGCTGGTCGCGTAATGCCCATTGCGATCCTGGGCCACCGAGCCCTCAAGCGAGACCGCGCGCCCGACCAGCACCACAATTCAATCCCTCGAACGGGACGACGATGAACTACTACGCGGGCCTGGACTGGGGTGAGAACCACCACGACATGGCCGTGGTCGACGCCGACGGCCAGCTCATCAGCCACACGCGCGTGACGGACGACGCCAGCGGTCTGACTCAACTCCTAGCCGCACTTACCGCGGTGAAACGCAGCCGACGTTCGATCCCAGTCGGGATCGAGACCAGTCGCGGTCTGATAGTCGCCGGGCTCCGCAAGGCCGGCCAGCCCGTCGTCGTGCTCAACCCGACCCAGGTAGCCAATTACCGCAGCCGCCTTGCCCCGCAGCGCCAAAAATCCGACCGGGGCGATGCCCGCCTACTCGCGCACATTCTGCGCGTCGACGGCGACGCTCACCGCCCCGCACCGACGTCCTCGCCGCAAGCCAGCGCACTGCGAGAGGCGACCCGGGCGCACCGACAGGCGAGGCACACCGCCGGTCTGCTCGCCCGTCGACTCCGGTCAGTGCTACGCGACTACTACCCAGCGGCGGCGACCGCCTGGCCGCACCTACCCGGCGGGCTGACCAGACCGGAAGCCCGCCTCATCCTGACCGCCGCGCCCACCCCCACACCGGCCACTCGACTCACCAGACGTCGGCTGGAGACTCTGCTGGCCTCCGCCGGACGCACCCGCCTCATCACCGCCGAGGCGACCCGCCTCCACGAACTGTTCCACGCCCGCGCTCTCCGTCAACCAGCCGAGGTAGAAGACGCGATGGGACGTCACGCCGCCGCGCTGCTCACGCAGCTCGACGCCACCATCGCCTCAGCGCACACCCTGTGGACACACATCGACACGCTGGCCGAACAGCACCCACAGACACCGATATACCGGTCGTTCCCGGGAATGGGGCCGCTACTGGCCGCGCGACTGCTCGCCGAACTCGGCGACGACCCGCACCGATTCCCCGCCCCACGCAATCTGCGCGCACTCTGCGCGGCAACCCCGATCACCTGGGCCAGCGACACCTCCCACAAGGTCAGCCACCGTCGCAAAGCTAACCCAATCCTCGCCGAAACCGGCCACCTATGGGCCTTTGCCACCCTCACCCACTCCCCCGGCGCCCGAGCCCTCTACGACCGCCGCCGCGCCGCCGGCGATCACCACCCCGCCGCCCTGCGACGGCTCTACGCCCGCCTCCTCGGAAGCTTGCATTACTGCCTGCGCACCGGTAGCAACTACGACGAAGACCGCGCCTTCACCGCATCACCCGAACCCGAACCGGAACACGGGACTTAGGCCGGGAGCCGGGGCAACGCCCAGGATCACCCCGGGCCCACGAGCCCTCGCGCGGGTACGGCGCGCCCCGGCTCCCTTCCCAACACAGGTTCAATCGCCCACATAGGCGACCGCGGCGAGCCCGCTCGGTGACCACAGCCTCGATCTGCCGCTGTGAAGCCGAGACGTTCGGGGAGGGGAGGCGTAACCATGATGATCTTGCTGCGGAAGGCTGACCGTCGGCCATCGGCTGATTTCCAACCGATGAGTCCGGCTTGACGGCTAGATCGTTGGCCTCCCGCCGCGGAGACTGATTCAGCTTTCGCTGATCGGGCCATCGAGGTCAGCTCCGGGCAGAGGCGTCAGCCGGTCGGTGTGCGCGCGAATGAAGCTGACGAGGTGCTCGCGCCTTTGCGGGCCGACTTGCGGGAGTTGCTGATGGAGTTGGCTCGCAAGGTGGGCGTCGGTCGTCAAAATCCGGGCGGCCGACTCCGCGATCCAGGTCGAATCCGCGTTCAGTGCCGTCAGGAGCGCTTGTCGGTCGGCGTTAGTCAGCCGGCGGGAACCGATGGCGGGCAGATGCTCGTCTGTGGGGACGGTGAGGATGTCGAAGACGGACGGGTCTTCCCCCCGTTGCTGTTCGTCGATTGCGGCCTGCGCCTGTGCCGCGACGGCGCCGCGATCGAGGCCGGCCGCGTTTGCTACTGCGGTCAGCCACCCGATCAGGACGTCGGCCGGCTCGGTGCGGGCGGCGAGGTAGCCACCGGCGTCGGCCGTCGTGAGACCGATCAGGCCCACCAAGGTGCACAGTTCGGGTAAACGCCACCGGTCGTGGACGGAGATCTCGGCGAGAGGCGGTGGGCTGATATCCCTGGCGGCTTGTAGAAGCGGCAGGACGTGGGTGCCGTGTTCCAGCGGGCCACCGAACATCTGTGTAATCAGGTTGGCGTTATGTTCTCGCGAGGACAGGGGCGGATGGTAGCCACGGTCGCGAAGGACCGCCGCGATGTCCGAGTACGTTCCCAGCCGGCCCAGCCGAGCCACTCCGCAGATGTACGGGACCATGTCGTCGCCGAGCACGGACAGGTGGTCCACCGAGGACCTGGCGATGTGCAGGTTCCCGGGCAGCAGCACCTTGTAGCTGCGCGTGGTGCGAACGGCTGCGGGCATCGCGTCGGGGGAATGGACGGTGAGCGCGGTCCGGACGGCCGCGACCTCGGCCGGACTTAGCTCCCGGTGGTCGGCGGCGGCGTCGGCGAGGGCCGTCAGCGCCGCGGCCACAATCCGTACCGGCTCGGCGGTGCACAACGAGCCCAACGACTGCCGCCGCTGTTTCCGTAGGAGCGCTGGTAGCTTCAGAGCGGCCAGCTTTAGCACGTAGGTCCAGTTCTGCGGATTCTCGTGGCCGGAGCTCTCCATGGCCGATGTAGCGGCCGTGTCCAGCAGCTCCATCAACATGCGCTGCTGGGTGTCATCGAGGAGAGCGCCGCGCTCGACTAGCTCGGCGGCTGCTATGGCGCGGGCACCTCGGTGGACGGTCCCGTTGGCCAGCAGTAGGGGCAGAACTCGCGGATCGAGCTCGCCGGCGAACAGTACGGCGGCCCGACGGTTACGGCTGGTCAGCAAGGTGTCGATCCATGCGGTCAGCTCGTCGTCGGTGAGCCAGCTCACCGCCATCGCGGCGCCAATCTCGGCAAACACCCGGCTGCGCGGGGTAATCCTTCCGTCCGTCCCGGCAACGTATACGCCTACGTGTTGGTCCCAGAACCGCAAGATGTGATCGATGGATACCCTGGCGAGCCCCGGCGCCCCGATACCCCACCGCTGGCCCAGCATCGCGCTGAGCGCCTGGTCGGCGTCGGCGCGACTGGCCGATCCCTTGTCGGTCAGCAGTGTCCCGAGCACGGCGTAGCCGTCGAGCAGCTGAGCGGGGTCACCTCCCAGGCTTTGGGGGCGGTGGCGTTCCCAACGCTCGATGCTGTGCTGAATGGCGGAGTACAGCAAGCGCGCCTGGCCCTGTGCGGCGGGCGCGCTGGTCGCGCCAGCCATCTCCATGGTCATCAAGGTGGCAAGCAACGGGACCCGGCCGACGTCGCGGTGCTCGCGGCGCACGGCACGCAGCCAGCGGTGCCGGTCAGCGAGCCACCCGGAGCGCTGGGCCGGCTCAATCTGACGGGCGGCAGCGACGTGCGCAAGCAGTTCGTACAGCACCTGCTCCAAGTTGCGGGCGGGCACAAGCTCTGCGATCGGCAGACCGAGCCGGCCGACGGCGCGCTGGCCGCTGTCGCGGGTGGCGAGAATGACGCCAACCTGTGCGGGAAGAGCATCCAGGACTGCCTGGAGGCCATCGGCGAGGACCGCCTGGTTGGGGCACTCGTCGAAGGCATCGAGGAGTAGGACGGCCTGCCCGCGCCGACACTCCGCCTCCAGTTCAGCTACGAGATCCTCGTATTGACCCGCTGGTGCCGACGCAGCCGCGACCTGGCACAGCACGCTGAGCGTGACGTCGCCGGCAGTGCGACACTGGGCGGCGACCTCCAGCAACGGCACAAGGATCGGGGTTGGCGTACCGCTGGCAGTCACCCACTGGGCGGCCAACTGCCGTAACGCGGTGCTCTTGCCCATTCCGGGCAGGCCAGTCAGTAGCAGGCGCGGCCAGCGGCGGGCGACCGCCAGCAGCGACTCGATGTCGTCGACGTCCCCGGCTTTGATGCTGATGGCCACGCGTAGTCCTGCGGGCAGCCCCGCAACCGTCAGCGGCGGAACATCCTCGGCCAACAAAGCGAGATCGACGCGGCCGAGTTGTCCGGCGAGCCGGTCCCGGTAGCCCTCGATGGCCAGCTGGCGGGCGTGCTCGGCCGCCCCGGCTGGGCCCCGGCGGTCGGCGTGGAAGGTGAGCTTCGCCGCGCGCAGGATCTGGACCCAGTCGCTAAGACTGCTGGCGGCCGCCTTGCTCGCCTGGATGCCGAAGGCAGCGGACAGGGCCTGCGCCGCGGCGAAGCCCTCTCCGACACCGACCACGCCGCCCTCCAGCAAAGCCGCGGCGAACTCGAAGCCCTCGTCTCCGGCCTCGACGGACTCGTTGACCAGCACAAAGGCGGCGTCCAGCACCTGCGTCTGCAGGGTTGGGTCGGTGGTCGCGGCGGCGATTCTGGTGGTTAGTGCCCTCAGCGCCGCCACCTCATCGACCGGGCCGACGGCGTCAGGGTACTGGTGGTGGCGTTTGAGCGCGTCGCGGATGTGCTCCATAACGCCGTTCAGGCGTGCAGTAGCCAGTGCCAGGACGTCACCACCGCGCAGTGAAACCGTCTGGGCCACCCACTGTCTGACGGTCTTGCCCAGGTTCTGGTCGTCGTCGCCGCATTTTCGCTTGGCCGACACGTACATCCGCGCGCCCGAAGTCGCCGTGCAAATGACGTCGTCGGTGGGCTGATCAGACTCGAACTGCAGGCGGTGCGGCGTGAACTTAGAGCCATCGGGCAGCGTTAACGGAAAACTGGCCAGGCCGCGCGCGGCCAGCAGCACTGCAAGCCCACGGCGGTGCGCCGCTCCCCGCTCGTTGCCGACCCCGCCTCCGTCGCCTTTGGCCACCCCGGATCCCTTCTGTCGCGTGCGCCTCGTACCGCTCATCGCGGGACACAGCTCGGCTGGCGCCTCCGGGCCGCGCGACAGCGTCGGATACAGCGCCTTCGGAGAGGTTGGCACGGAGCAGACTCCTTGCGCTTAGTGAAGCCTCGCCGAAGGAAATTACACCGCCGCCGACTGTCCTGTTGCGTGGGTTCAGACACTCGCCGGGGGCGCTCCCCGAGATCGGCCCGGACGGCGCGAATCGCTTCCCCGCCGCTGAAACCTACTAACCAAGATCGCCGGAAATACCGCTAACGAAACAGCACCTCCGCCGATGGCAAGCGACCGTCCAGTTGCAGCGGGTCGAAGCAGTGGGGTTCGATGTTCGCGAGTTGTCTTCTACCGGTTGCTTCCTGGGGAATGCGTAGGCCAGCCGCGATAATGGTGCCAATGGGCGCGCGTAGGTCGGATGGAAACCAGTCGAGGATGGCGTGGTCGGCGGCGACGAGTCGCGTACGGGTCTTGGATTTGATTGGTGTGCCGGTGTCCAATAGCAGCTTGTACAGATTTGATGCTGGCGCGAGTGGTCCGAGTCCGAGGGCCTGGGCGTGGTGGTCGCCGTCGGCGGCGATTTCAATGCCGCGCAGGTCGAGGTCTCCGTAGTAGTACAGGGAGCTTGTCCAGTCTGAAGGCAGGGAGGCGAGGATCTGCGGTAGCTGACTGCCTCCAGTCCAGATGACGGTCCCGACGGACCCCTCTGCGGGTAGCCAGCGGGCAAGGCTGTGGGCGGTGGTGTGGTTCTCGACCATGAGTGCGGCGGGGCCGTCGCCGACGGGCCATTGGACGACGGGCAGGGGAATGCGCTCGCAATGCAAGTCCGCCAGGGCGAGGCGGTTCTTTGCGAATAATCTTCCCCGACTGATGGTGTCGAGTGCCTTCTCATCGTGCAGCAATTCCCAGGAGCGCTCCCTCATCGGGACGATATCGGTTGGCCGGTGTCCTGCGAGGTAGCGGTTCGCTGCGTGGAGTAGTGCGAGTTCGGCGTCGGTGGGCCGTTCGGTGGTGACGAACGACGCAGCCCAGGCGAGTCGGGCGTGCCAGGTGGTGGTAACCGCCGCCGGTTCGGATGCTGGAGGTTGCCTCGCAGCGATGCGTTGCACCCAGGTGGGTAGTGGGGGCTGGACGGTGTGGTCCCAGGCGGCGCGTTTGGCGGGTACGCGGATCATGCCGGCGGTGGTGAGTTCGTCGAGCGCGGCAGCCAATTTGCGACGGGCGTTGGGGTCGCCGGCGAGCGACAGGTCGGCGGCATGGGCCGCGGTGCGCAGAGCGCCGAGGGCTATCCGGGCGGTGCGGTGGGCGGCGACGGTGGCGGCCAGGTGGCTGGCCAGCGGGCTGAAGCTGGTCACAAGAGGCTCTCTTGCAGGGGAAGAGTGAGTCTCGCAGTGGTGATGGCGGCGGCGAAGGTGTCTTCGCTGACGTCGCGGTCGTTAACTTGGGCGTAGGTGCGGCCGTGATTGTGGGTGTTCTTCATGCGGATGATGTTGGGGAAGCGGCCAATGGCGCGCATGTCGGCGAGCCCGGACAGGAAGATGAGCTGAATGCCGTTGGCGGCGGCGACGCGTCGTTGCAGGTCGAGGAACGCGACGTAGTTGACGGTGCCGAGCGGGTTGTCCATGGGCAGGACACCGAGGCCGGGGTGGTCGGTGCCGCGGCTGGCGGCGCGTAGCCGGGCGAGCATGCAGAACAGCAGCAGGCTGATGGTGACTTTTTCGCCGCCGGACCATTTGCCCATGCGTTCGACGGGTTCGCGTTCGTCGGCGAGGTTCGTGGAGGGTTTCAGGACGCGGGCGATGAAGTTGCCGGGGCCGCCGACTGCGGCGGAGACGGCTTGCCAGGTCAAGGTTTTGCCGTCAGGCTGCGTTTTGGCTTCGCTTTGCACGAGGCCGTCGACGAGGGTGCTGATGCGGCTGCGCACGACGGCGGGGCTGGTGTCAACGCTGTGTTTGGGGCCGACGTCGAGGAATCGGCGGTTTTTGAGATGTTCTCCGAGTCCGGGCGGCAGCTGTGCTTGGGTTTGGGCACGGTGCAGCATTTTCAGCGCGCTTCGGGCTTCTTCGCATAGCGCGGAGACGACGATCTGTTTGTCCTGCTCGACCTCATCGAGCTGGCCTTGAAGGTTGGCGCGGTAGAGGGTGATCTCGGCGGTGAGGTGATCGGCTTCCTCAGCGAGGCCGCTGGTGTGTTCGCCGCTCGTGAATCGACCTTTGACTTCGGTGGAGACGGTGGCGAAACGGGATTCGCCGGCCCAGCGGCTGATGGCGTGCCCGCGTTCAGTGACGGTGATGCGGGCGGTGGTAACACCGCGATCGGCCTTGCCGAGCTCCCTGCGCACGGCTTCGGCCTCGGTCATGGCGCTCGTGATGGTGCCCGCGTAGGCGGTGGTCGGCTCGGCGCCGTCGATGGACTGCTCGTCGTCGCTGTAGAGGCTGCCTGCGAGGTTGTCGAACTGGTCGGCGTCGGTGGTCAGGCGCTCGATCGTCTTCTTAAAGTCGGCAAGAGCCGCAGCGGCAGTCTGCTGCTGTGAACGGTGCAGTTCCTGCTGTTCCTCAGCGTCCGCCTGCAGGCGCTGGGCGTGGCCGGCGTTGGCGGGTTCGGTGACCGGCAGCATCAGCTCGCCGTGGGCCGGGCGGTCGAGGATGGCTTTTTGCAGGGCGGTCCGGGCCTGCTTGGCGTCGTTGCGCTTGACGGCTGCTTCGCCAACTGCCTCGGATTCGTGGTGCTCGGCGGCGGCGGCGTGCTGGGCGGTCACGACGGGGTCGGCTGCGGCGGGGGTTGCCGCGAGGTCGTTGGCGAGTTTCTGCACGTCTTCGGCTGCTTCACCTATGGCGGCGGCTAGGCCTGTCGCCTGGTCCGCGAGGCCATCGATCTTGGCGGCCAGCACGTTGTGCGATGCCCGGAGCTGGTGGGCTTCGCGAGCGGCAGCGAAAGCACTTCGGGCCTGCGCGAGCGAGATGGCGCCGGCATCAGCGGTCGCATCACCGGCCGCGTCAACGAGCCCGGCCGCCTCGCGCTGGAGGCCCGAGATGATGCTCCGATCACGGTCGGCGGCGCCTCTCGCTTGGTGTGCGGCGCTGCTGTAATCCTGCTCTTGGATCACCGCGGTCGCTCGCGCAGCGGCGTGCTCTGCGCGCGCTGCAGGTATATGGGCCAGTCGGGCACGAATCTCGGTGATGGCCGGTAGTTGGTCGGTCAACCCGCTGAGGACCTGAACTCGGGAGCTCATGATCCTTTCCTCGCTTATTGCTCGCGTCCGCCGTTGGTTCAGCTCCACGGTGCGGGCATCGAAGTCGATCCGCAGCGCGCTGAGTTCGGCGTGGCGTTGCTGGGCCGCGGCGATACCAGCGGTGATGCGTTCGTGCTCAGCGGCGAGGTGCTCAAGATGGCCTGGAGGGCAGTTGTTGGCCAGGACGGCAAGTTCGTGGACCAGATTCTGGTCGCTCTCGCGGGCGAGCTGAAGTTGCTGCATGTGGCCGGCGCGGGTTGCGCTAGCGGCCTCGCGGCGCTCGACCTCAGTCGCGGCGGCATCACGGTCGAAGAGCGCTGCTGCCGGCGGTACGACGAAGCCGTTCACCAGGGTCGCGCCGGTGTCGATGGCATTTTGCAGGGCGCCGGTGGTGGACACGTGCACGGTGGTGCCGGGGGTGAGCGCGGCGGCGTCCAGGTGTTGCCGGGCGGTGTCCAGGTTGTCGGCGTCGTAGACCAGCAAGCCTGCGACCAGTGACGGTGCGATGGTGATGGCGTGCTGCCAGGAGGCAGGTGGTACCGCGTCGGCGAGGTAGTGCCAGCCGGTGGTGGCGGGAATCGTGTGCTCGCGCAGGACGTCGACGGCGCGGGCCAGGTCGAGCGATGCCGGGAGCAGTCCTGGTTGCTGGGCTAGCGATTGCAGGGCTCGCCGGTCGTCGGCATCTTCGACGGCGAGATCGATGCGCTCGCGGTCAATGGCGATGATCGCGTCGGTCAGTGCCTGTTGCAGGGTGCGGTTTGTGGCGACCGGGTCGACGGTGTCGGCTTGGCCCAGCAGGGTGAGCCGGGGGTGGCTGCTGAGCCGGGCGACCTGGCCAAGCAGGGGTCCGCGTTCGCTTTCAAGCTTTTGTAGAGCGGTTCCAAGCCCGGTGATTCGTTCATTGACGTCGCCGTGTTCAGCATCGATGGGTTGGCGTTCTTCGGCTAGCTCAGCGGTCGCCCTCGGTAGCTCGACGTCGATCTGGTGCACGAGGCGCGAGTGGGAGGCCGCGCACGCCGCGTGCGTGTCGGTCAGATCAGCGTCGGCTGGCAGGTGCCCATTCTCGATTGCCCGGGCGACGGCTTTCTCGAACATGGTGAGGCGGCCGGTGAGTTGGTCGCTCTCGGCGGCTAGGGCGCCGAGTTCATGATCTGCGACGCGGACCTTGTCGCGGGCCGTGCTCTGCTCGTGTTCAGCGGTGGTGGCGGCCTCGTCGTTGGCGGCGATCGCTGGTTCGAGTTCGTGTTGGGACCGTTGCAGCACTGCGATCAGCTGGGCGGCAGCATGCTGGTAGGCATGCAGGGCGGGCGCGGCGTCGATCTCGTCGCGGGCTTGCTGGTCGCGCAGGCCGGCGAGACGCGCGACCACCTGCGCGTGCCGGACCACGGTGGGAACTAGTTGCCATGCCTGACGTATCCGGCGGCACTCGGTGACCACCTCGTCGGCCTGCGCGCTTGTGGCATTAGCGGCGGTGTGCCGCAGATCGGCTACCCACCACAGGTATTCGCGGTGTAGATGCTCGTAGGCGTCGGTCTTCTCGGCGGCTTGTTTTTGGCGGTCACGGTGCTGGCCGGCCTGCTCGTGGTGCCGAGTGATCTGGGTGCGAGCTTGGGTGGCTGTCTCGGCGAAGGATGCGGCCAGGCGCCCTGCTTGGCGCCGTTTGTCGGTGCGAGTGTTCTCGTTTTCCTTCAGTCGCTGGTGGTCCTCCTTGAGTAGTTTGAGGTGCTCGACGGCTTCTTGAGTGAAGTCGAGTTCAGTACGCAGCCGCGGGTGCCGGGCGATGCTGGTGCGGTGCTTGCCCAGCATGATGGACAATTTGCGCGACGCCGTGGTGTCGGCGACCAGGCTGAGCAGGTAGCGCACGAAGTCGTCGGTGGTGGAGAACTTGAACTGCTTCTCGATGCCACCTTCACTGGCGTTGATCTTTAGGATGGCGGTGAACAGACCGGGGTCCAGACCGCGATCCTGCAACGCGCTGGTCCACTTTCCCTGATCTTTGTACTCGACCACGACCGGTTCCGCTTCGAGTGGCAGCGCCGTGATCGCGTCGGCGAACGCTTTCAGCGTCGTCGGGTGCTGATTGACATCGTCAAACGGCAGTAGGTCGATCTCGGCGGCCTGCCGTATGGGAGTGAAGGCATACCAGCGTTGTTGCAGCTGTTCCCATGAGGCGTTCGGGTCGGCAGGCTGGACACGGTCTGCCCATTCGTAGACGGCGCCGGTGACCATACGTCGACCCTCGGGGTCCTGCCATTCGATGGCGATGTGGGCAGTGTCGGCGCCCAGCACGCAGTCCTCGAGGTGACGGCCGGTCTCCGCGGTGGCGAGGTAGTCGGTGCGGGCGGGCCGGATCGACGCGCAGATGAGGGCAATGAGGGTGGACTTGCCGCCTCCGTTGCGCATCCAGAGGATGGTGTCGAGCGGGTTGCCGGTGCGGCTGCCGAACTCCAGCCACACGTTGCGGAACCGGGCCGCGGGCGCGCCGATGCGATCGAGATAGACCCGGTGGATCTTCCATAGCCGGGCGGGGGCGGCCATCAGGCGGTCTTCATGTCGCGTCGGGCGTGGCGCAGCGCTTCGAGAGCTTCGCCGCCGCCGATGTCGGCGACCAGGAGCCGGAACCTGTCGGTGAGCTGGTAGGTGGTGGCACCCATGGTCGGGGCGGGGCGGGCGGCGCCGCGGTCGACGAGCCAGCCGAGGACTTCAACGATGGCCCATTGCGTGCAGCCTTTCGCGGGGCCGGGCTGGTTGGCCTTGGGCGCGTACGCGTTCATCCGGTCGTAAACGTCGGCGGCGCGTCGCGCTTGGGCGTCGTTGCCGTCGTCGCCGGTCGTGGCGGTCACCCGTTCGACGGCGGAGCGGATGAAGGTGTCCAAGGCAACGACTTCGATGATTTTGACGTCGGTGCTGTCGAGGTCCCGGGCGTGGGGAAAGGCGTATGCGGCGATCGCGAGCGTGATCAGGCCGGCCACGAGCTTGTCGTCCGGGGTCATGGTGGTGCTGCGCAGATCGGAGGTCCGGATCGCGAAGACACTTCCGGGCTGGGTCGTCACCACGATGCCGGTGCGCGCCGGTGTCCCGAGGACGCTGAGGCCGAAGCCGCTGGCAAGCACGTCGACGGTGTCACGAAACGCCGCCTCGGTGCGGTAGCGGTGCAGCAGCATGCCATAAGGATTGCCGTCGGTTGGCTTGGCTCCGTGGCGCAGCCCGAAGCTGACCAGGGCGGCGGCGTGCCGGACGTCTTCCAGGGGAACGTTCACGAACTCACCTCGGTCGAAGAGATCATCAGCTGGTTACCCCAGACGGTCGGCCGGTCGATCGTCTGGCCTGTGCGTTCCGCCATGAGCGCCCCGAGCAGGGCGTCGACGCCGGCGGTGGGTTTGTCTCCCGGTTCGGGCTGGTCGGGGGCGTAAGCCCATAGGGCGGCGAGTGTGACCAGTTCGATCACGTCCTCGACCGCTCCGCCCACCTCCTCCGGGTCGATAGCCGCGGCGGCGTCGACAAGCTGGGTCAGCGGTACCGGCTCGAGTTCGGCCTGGCGCAAGACCCTGGTGGCCGCCGCGATCACTGCGGGTGGGTATGCCTGCGCGTCGGCCTCATCGGCGTCGCCGGGATCCTCCGGCACGTACTCGACCGGTGTCACCTGCCGGGTCGGGGCGAGCAGAGCGTCCACCAGATCACCCAGATGCAGGATTCGCGGGAGCCGGAAGCCCAAAATCCGGTCGCTGAACGCCTCGCCGACTGTCTGCGCCTCCGCGGCCGTCATCGTCAGGATCGGCTCGAACAGCTCCCGCTCGACGTTGAGCAGCCGAAGGCGTACGGGCCGGCTGAACACCTGGCGCAGCTGCGCCTGCTGGAGCACCTCTCGCGCCCCGGCGGTCCGCGACGCGAGATCAAGGTGGACGTCACGGATTCGCTGCAACGTCTGGACCAACTCGCCGGATGCACGCCGGACGGCCGCGTCGGACTCGGCGTCGATGCCCGACATGACGTGACCGATGACGTCGCCGTCCTGCTCGATCCTGATCCGCACGTGCCGCCGAGCGCGGGCCAGTCGAGTCGGCACATCCACCAGCCAATCAGCGGAACGCACGTCGCGGCGGGTGGATTCGATGATGTCGGCCAGGGTGGCCGACATCGCCACCGACGCGCGTTCGGCTGTCTCGGCCGTCCGGCCGGCGGCCTCGAAACGGCGATCCTCCAGCTGGCGGCGCAGGACCACCGACAGTGCCTCCTCGGCGTCGTCGACGTCGAGGTTCAGGCCATTGAGGTAGAGCATCACCGCCTGCGGCGAGGCCTGCACGACCGCCCCTGACGGGCTGTCCTGCAACGACAGCAGCTTGAACGGGTACTCCTCGCGGCGCGGCGGCACCGCTCTGACGTCGTGAAAGACGTACACGAACTTACTCTGGTTTTCGGCATCGTTGAGCAAGCCCCGAATGACCCATCGCGCAGCCTCGATCGCCTTCGCCGGGCTGCCATGGCCGTCCATCAGCTGCGCCAATCCGGCCACGGCGTCTACCAGTTGCGCCAGCGTGACTTGCCGAGCGAAACCCATCGAAGCAACCGCTACGTCGATCGCTGCAAGAGCCAACTGCCGCAGGTCGTAGACCCCATCATCGATGCCTGCATGGGCCGCGTTGCGGACCAGACGGGCCACTGGATCGGTGAGCACCAGAGCCCGCCACCTCGCCCGCACCGACGCGTCCGTAGCCGGGGAGCGAATCTCCATAGCCGACTGATCCGGCGATGCGTCCTCGACTGTGAACAGATCGGGCGCCTGCCCATCTTCGGCCAAGGCCATCCTCCTCACGAAATCTGCCACCTAGACGAAATCGACAGTCAGCTGTTCGTTGATGACAGATGGTGACACATGGAGCTGACATAAACCGCTACTCGCACATTTGTACTAGGCGGCTGGTCGTTGGCGATACGATCCGGGCTACGGTCGCCTCCCGGCGTTCAGCAGCTTCCAATGGCCGCGGGGCCACCTCTATCCCACGACCGTGACCGGCGTACGCCTGCAGGACACCCACGCGCCACGCGTCTCGACATCCCGCCGCGGCCACACCGCCCACGCGATTCGACACGCCCTAGTTAGTACAGGTGATCGAAGATTGCGGGTACCGTCTCAAACGTGACCGTTCTCGGCTCGTCACCGGATCCGCCCTCGCCAACGAAGCGGCAACAACAGATCCTCAACGCGATCCACGAATGGGTCGAGCGACACGGTTACCCACCAACGGTACGCGAGATCGGCGCGGCCGTCGGTTTAGGCTCCCCGTCCTCCGTGGCGCACCATTTGAAGGTCCTCCAACGACGTGGCCTGCTGCGGCGGGCCTCTGGTGGCGCGCGGGCGGTCGATACTCGACCCAGCTCCGTCGGCGCTCCGGGAGCCCAATCCGGCTCCGCTTCCGGTACGCGTGTGCCGCTGTTGGGATCCATCGCCGCAGGCACCCCAATCCTCGCCGAGGAGCACATTGAGGAGATGCTCTCCCTGCCGTCGGATCTGGTAGGCCGGGGCACCCTGTTCGCACTGCGAGTGCGAGGCGACTCTATGGTCGAGGCCGACATCTCCCCCGGCGACGTCATTGTGGTACGCCAGCAGCCGGTAGCCGACAACGGCGACATCGTCGCAGCCCTCGTTGACGGTGAGGCCACCGTCAAGCAGTACCGCAGCCGCGACGGTCACATCGAACTCGTCCCCCGCAGCCGTTACCACCCGATCATCCCAGGTGACCACGCGACGATCCTCGGCAAAGTGGTCTGCGTAATGCACCGCCGATGAACACCGCATCAACCACAACGCATCCGAGGGACAGCGACGGCAGCCGACCTGCCCGACGGCCGCCCGCCAGCGTCACCGCGCGTGCCGAGACCCGGGTGGCCCTGCCAGCGACGTTGTCGTAGCCGACGAGCATCTCCCACTCGGCGAGGGGGTGGGGCAGGGCGCGGGCGGCGTCGGCGATCACATAGGCGCCGCAGGCGTCGGTCTTGGCGTTGCCCGAGCGCAGGTCAGGGAATGTCGCATCGTCAGGCCGGGCAGGTAGGCCACCGGTGAGGCCGGCGGCATCGGCCAGAGGGCGTCGGCAGTGTCGTCGGCCTAAGGTTTCCACAGTGGAGGTGCGAGCGAGGTCGCCGTCGCCCAGCTCAAACCTCAGCGCGCACCACGCGGGGCCATCACCGGAGTGTGGGGCGGTTGGCACAGACGGGGGCTGGCTCACGCGCGGGGTATGACGCGACCCTAACCCACGCAGAACTCTATGCGGGAGCCGTGAATTTCTACCCCGACTCCGGAATACACCCCCACCATCGGACCAGCCCTGCTTGAGTGCGCCGTGGGTAGTCGCGGTGTTGTGGGCAGAGTCGTACCACTGAGTAAGGTCCGAGAATGTTTGGTTCTCGGACCTAACTCCGGCGGCTCGTCCGCCGACCGCCAGAGGGCGGCGAGGAGTCCGCAAGGTAGGTGATTGACACCGCCGTGTTGCTCTTTGAGCGCGGCATGGTTGGCGTGTCCCGACTGGACTGTTACCTTCTTCGCAACAGGAGGGTTGAGGCATGACAATGACACGTTCCCGCTCGCACACCCTGGCGCAGTTCGCCCGCCGGGCGCGGATGAGCGCCCAGCGGCTGCGGGTACTGCACGGCGAGCGCCGGCTACCGGCGCCCGATGGCGTCGACCCCGACGGCGCCGACGTGTGGAGCGCCGCCACCATCGACCGGTGGCTGCGCGCCACCGGCAGGACGGTGCCCGACGACGCGGTGTGGCCGTACGGCTGGCCTGACGCGACCGAGCCAGCCGAGGTGATCTGGTCCGGCGACGTCGACCTGCCCCGCGGGCACACCGCGGCGGTGACCATCTTCGACGGCGCCGGCCAGCCGGTCATCTACGCCGTCGGCTACGTCGGGCAGGACGTCAGCCGTGACACCATCGCCGCCGCCGCCATCGCCCGGCTCGATCCGGACCGCCGCCCCGGCGCCGTCGTCGTACAGCCCTTCCTGCTCGACCCCCGCGCCGACGGGCCGTACCCACACCTGGAGCTGTGGCGGATGCCCGAAAACCCCGAGGCGGAGGCACAGCGCGCACCGGACCCCGCACGACCAGCGCTGCCGGCGATGCTGCGTCGATTCCTGCCCGAGCGCGAGCGCGAGCCGGTCGCCGCGATGCGGCGACCCGTCATCGGCCGGCAGCGCCGCCCAGACGCGCCGGAGTATGCCGGCTCGCTGTTCGCCTCTGAGGTCGCCCGGGTACTGGGCCGGCCCGTGCCGCTGTGGTGGGCCGGCACCACCACCCCGCAGATCATGCGGACCGTCCGGTTGCTCGAACAGGTCCGCCCACTACCCATCCCTGACACCATCACTGAGTGGCCCGCCGCCATCGCCCGGCTCACCGCCGCGCTGGAGCACTCCGTGCACACCACCTACCCGCAGGCCTTCGCCCTGCTCGCCCGCGATGCCCGCGCGGTGCACCGCGACGTCTCCACCGCGCTGACATATCCAGGCACCGGCGACGGCTGGTATCTCGCCGCCGCTCCCGAGCCGCCCACCTGGCCCGCCGTGGCGGAGCAGCGCGCCGCCGTCGCCGCGGGCCGCGACCTCGACCCCGAGGCCGCCGCCGACGAACTCGACCGGCTCACCCAAGTCGAGGCCGACCTGCCCTGGCGCCCCGACGACCCGTACGGCGACGCGCTGCGTCAGGCGATCCTGCTGCTACGCGGCGAGCTCGCCGCGACCCACCCCGAGCGGGTCTACACCTTCTGCGTCACCTACAGCTGGCCCGACGCACACGGCCCAATCCACGACGAATACCGCCGACACCTCACCCGGCTCACCCCGGCCGACGCCCACGGTGACCCGGACCGTCCCACTCGTCGGCTGGTCCGCCTGCTCACCGAGGACGCCACCGACGCCGCGATTGCCCACCACCAACTGCTCGACCGGGCCCGCGAACGTTTGGTCGAGCTCTACCGCGACCCGCAGGGGCGCCTGGTAGCGCTCCTCACCGCCGGCATTGCCGGCATCGCCGACCACCTGCTCATCGAGTGGCCCACCAGCATGCCGCCGGCCAGCTGGACGGCGCAGACCGTCATCGCCGCCGACAAGACCTACTCCGCCACCGGCCTGTTCGCCCTCACCCCCGGCCCAGACGGGACGCTCCTGGCGCCGCAGCCGGTGCCCAACCCCGGAGACGAGCCGCGCTACACCTTTGGCTACGACGGCAACTCCCCCGCCGTGCTGTATCAGGCCCTCGTGCGATGCGCCCTGGGCGACTGGACCGCCGCCGCCCAGGAGAGCTGGGTACAGCAGGTCTCCGCCACCCACGACGACCGTCGTCGGCGGCCGCACAGCCGGCTGTGGCAGCAGATCGTTGCCAGCCAAAGCGCCCTGCGCCTGTCGTGGGCCGACGTGCAGCAGTGGGCCCACGACGACCAGGAAGCACTGCCCCTCCGACACCCGGACCGCCAATGACCGAGGACCCTGCCCCTCGTCAGACCTCAGCCCAACAGAAAGACCCCGACGCCGAACCCGCCGCCCTGGCCGAGGCCCTACGTCGGCTCGTGTCGCACGTCGGCACCGTGGACCGGGTATCCGGGCCGTCGACGCCGCGCTTGCGCCGCGGCCTATCCGCGTCTTCATCTGCTGCGGGTATGGCGACACGCTGCATACCAGGCATGGAGGGCTCCTTAGTGCAGTCCAGGTGGCAAAGATGCGTGGTCGCGGGCGGCCGCGCGGCCACGCGGTCGTTGGCGAGAGGGAACCGGGGTCGCCTTTCCCGCGTGAGGGCTCGTGGGCCCGGGGTGCTCCTGGGCGTCGTCCCGGCTCCCGGCTTATGCGTCCACAGTCGCGGTGCTTTGGGGTTCGGTGGTGGGGAAGGCGCGACCTTCGTCGTATGAGGTGCCGGTGCGCAGGCAGAAGTGCAGGCCGCCGAGGAAGTGGGCGTAGACGCGCCTCAGCGCCGCGGGGTGACGGTCGCCGGCAGCGCGGCGACGGTCATAGAGGCCGCGCGCGCCAGGGCTACAGGTGAGTGCGGAGAATGCCCAGAGGTGTCCGGTCTCGGCAAGAATTGGGTTGGACTTCCGGCGGTAGCTAACCTTGTGGGAGGTGCCGCTGGCCCAGGTGATCGGTGTCGCGGCGCAGAACGCGCGCAGGTTCCGGGCGCTGGGGAAGCGGGCGGGGTCATCGCCGAGTTCGCCGAGAAGCCGGGCCGCGAGGACTGGGCCGAGGCCGGGGAAGGATCGGTAGATCGGCGTGTGCGGGTGTCGCTCGGCGAGGATGTCAACGTGCGTCCACAGGCTCTGTGCGCTCTTAAGCATGGCGTCGAGTTGGGCGAGCAGCGCGGTGGCGTGCTGACCCATCGCCTCTTCGATCGTTGGTGGCTGGCGGAGGGCGCGGGTGTGGAACAGGGCGTGCAGGCGGGCCGCCTCGGCGGTGATGAGCCGGGTTCGGCCGGCCGCGGTGAGTAGCGTTTCGAGGCGTCCGGTGGTCAGCCGGGCGGCGCGGGCTGGAGTGGACGCGGCGGACAGGACAAATCGAGCCTCCGGCCGGGTGATGCCGCCGGGCAGGTGCGCCCAGGCGGTCACGGCGGCCGGGTAGTAGTCCCGCAGCACCGATCGCAGCCGCCCGGCCAGCAGCAGCCCGGCGCGTTGAGTCAGTCGATGTGCACGAGTCAGATCACGCACCGCCACCGCCTGCTCTGACAGCGTCGGCGCGGGCCGGTGAGCGTCACCGTCGACCCGCAAGACGTGCGCCAGCAGCCGGGCGTCCCCGCGGTCAGATTTCTTCCGTTGCACCGCGGTCCGGCTGCGATAGTTGGCGACTTGCGTCGGGTTGAGCACCACCACCGGTTGGCCAGCTTTACGCAGGCCCGCAACCATCAACCCCTGCCCAGTCTCGATCCCGATCGGGATCGCCCGCCGGTTCCTCTTCACCGCCCGGAGAACGCCCAGCAACTCAGACAGGCCGTTGACATCGTCGGCCACCCGTACGTGGCTGACCAGATCACCCCTGCGGTCGATCACGGCCATGTCGTGGTGACTCTCGCCCCAGTCGAGGCCCGCGTAAAACACCATGACCACCCGGTTTCCGCTACTAGAACTGCAGCTTGGGGCTGGCCGGGTGCACGATCTCGCCCGAGGGCTCACAGGCCCAGGATCGCAAGGGGCATAACCCGACCAGCCGGGACCCGAAGATCACCATCACGAATGGTAAATAAATTTACCGCGCGTGTCGAGGCGCCTCCCTCGCCCACCGATCAACACCCTGACGAGAGACATGGACGGCTCGACGGAGGGGTGACGGTGGCGCGCAGCCACGGCGAGAACGCACCCAACACCTACGTTCAGAACGGGCATTGGCCCGAGGCGACCCTTCGTCCCGACGCGCCCGGCAGCGCGCACTACGCGCAGGAGTTCGCGCGGCGCCTCGCCGCAGAAATGCGCGGACGCCCCATCAGCAACCGAGAGCTCGCCAGGTTGGCAGGCCTAAGTCATCCGACCATCGGTTCAGCGCTCAACGGAGACCGGTACGTCGATTTGCGCACCCTCGCCAACCTCGAAGTAGCCCTGGGCGTCGAGCTATACCCCGTTCGCATGTACGAGCGATTAGAGATGAAATAACCCTCTCCTACCGCATGCCGCCCTCGGCGGTCAGCGCGGAGACGTAAGGCCTCGCGATTCGCCGGGGCGGCGTGCGTCATCGGTGGTTATCTCAACTGCTCGGCGCCGCCGCCAGACTTAGGGACGTCGCCGTCGTGGGCGCCTCGGCCAGGGCCGTGGACGACGGTGCTTGGGGTGGTGGCGTGCCGGTCGGGTTGGCCGGCTGGTTGCGCCGGATGAACCGCGCCAGGCCCGCACACCTAGTGCGTTGAGGATGGCCGACACTCGCTGGAAGCTCGTTCGGGGCTGCACTCTGTCACCACCTTCTCGCATGATGTATAGATGGCGGGTGCTCCGCGCTCACCCGGCGCAACCAAGCGGCGCGGAGCACCCTGACCGACCAGCCAGTCAGCACCGATCGGCGCGGATAACTTTCCTCGACGTCCCTAATGTCGGGAAAGAGGTCCGGAGCAACTCCCGACAACATCGGTCGTTGTCGGGACCACCCTCGTGCATCAAGGACGACCGACCGCATGAGCACCGGCCAGCGCGAGCCGCGCCGCAACGCCCGCCCGTACACCGTCGACGAGGACACCATCCGCACGCGGTCCGCCAACCCGGACGCCGCCGAGTACACCCTCTACGTGCGATCCCTGATCACCGACTACCTGGGTTTCGGCGGGCAGGCGAAGGTCCTCGAGCACGCCCACAACCGGGGCTTGCACTACCCCGGTCTCAACCGGCAGAAGCTATCGGAGCAGCTCAGCCGCTACCGCCGTGGGCCGACCTGGGAGATGACCGAGCTGATCATCGCCTGCCTTCCCGACACCTGCGACACCGCCGGCATCCGCGCCCTCGCCGCCGGCTGGTACCAGTGCGCCCGCGGTCAACTGCCCGATGGTTACGACGGTCCGGTCAGCCGCCCGCCGGGCAAGCCCGGGCTGCGCAACGTCCCGGAAAGCGAACCCGCCATCTCGGTCCTGCAACGCCAGGTCGCACGCCTGCAGGAACGCCTGCGCGCGGAGACCGAGCGCCACGTCAGCAACCTGCGGACCTCGGAGAACGCCCGTAACCAGGCGGTCCGCCAAGCCAATCAGCTTGAGGTGCAGTTCCATCAGGTCAGGGAGGAACTGCTGAGGGTGCGTGGCATCGCCGCGGAAATCGCGACGATCCGCGAGGAGTACGCGCGCCAGTGCGTCGCGCTGGAACTTCTCGCCGCGCCCGGCCTGCGCACGACACCCATCATCGACCTGCCGCAGCTGCCCGCCACCCGCCGACGGATCCGCTTCGGGCTCCTCGTCGCCACGATCGACGCCCAAGCGCCACCCACCCGTAGGGCCCTGGCACGCTACCTATGCGTCTACGCCGAATTCGACGGCATCTCCCCCACCGAGCTAGCCACCCGGGCGGACATCGCGACCGCGGTGACGACGGACATCCTCGCCGGCCGTCACGTGCCCACCGCCGCCCACGCCAGCCGCCTGGCTGACGTCCTCCACTGCGAACCGGACACTCTGCGCCACCTCATCAGCGCCGCCAGCAGCAGCACCGCCGTCGACGAAGACTTCTGGAGCATCGCCCGCTCCGTCGACGCCCCACCCCCACCGGAGGCCCCGCCCACCGCCGGGGGCGTTGTCGGGATGGATCCCGACAACCCTGTCACGCGTCCACACCCCGACCCGACAACCCCGTTGGCCACCCCGATCGTGGACCGGCTGCGCCAACTCGCCGCCCTCCACCAGCAGGGCGTGATCAGCGACGGTGAACACGCCGAGCAACGTGCCCGGATCCTCGGCGAGCTGTAACGGCCACGATGTGCCTGCAGACACCCGTCGTATCTCCGCGAGCGGTTCTGAATCCCCGCGCCCCGACCACCTTCTCGTTGGTTGGCCTCAGCGATGATCGCCACGGCCAGTCGTCCGTCCCGTCAGGCACCGCGCGGGCGTCGCGCGATTCTGGGCCGGGAGGTGAGCCCGGACGGCTGTTGGCCGGGCAGCCCTGGGCCGGGCGAGCGAATCCCGGGTTGATCAAGAAGCACTTGTATGCCTGTTCACCTCTACCCGCTGACCACACCAGAACGTCTCCGCTACTTCCGTAGCACTTCTGGTGTGGTCAGCGGGCACACGGCATTCAAGATCGGCAACGAGACAACCCGGTGTGGAGCCGTCACTCTTGCATCTGGCGCTGCTGTTCGGCAGGCCGGAAATGGGGCTTCCGCCCACCATCGACCGTTGGAAGTTGGACGGCGGGCGGGAGCCCGTACCGAATGGAGAATGACACATGCTCGGCCTCGATGACCAGCACGGATGGGCGGCTGCTGTCCTGCTGATCACCCTCCCCACCATGGTGGTGTCGCTCGGTGTCGTCTTGGTGGCGGTCCTGGCGCTGGCCGCCCGCCAATCGCGGACTCGCCGCCACTGCATCGACGTACTCACCCAACTCACCCGGTTCGTCCGTGCGCTGAGGGGTGGACGGTGAGCGTCAACTCGCCGGTGCCGCCGGGTCGCCCCAGGGCGGCCCGGCCGCCCCGGGCGGCCATCAACGACCGGCTGCTCAGCGCTTGCGATGGGCCCGAGGGAAGCATTCTTCTGCACGAGGAGGTCCGGCAAAACCTGGAGGATCTCTGGCTGTACGGCGGCAATCGCGACGGCAAGACCCCAGGGCCCCGCCCCGAGTACATCTTCATCCGGCCGGAGTTCCTGCAGCAGCAGCCCGGCGCCGATCACGGGCCGGCCCTGGCCCGCCTGGTGCCCGCCAGAGGGCTGCCGCTTCGCCTGGAGCTGCTCATGCTCTTCGACGCGCAGTGTCGGTACCGCCGCGGGGAGCGGGCCCGCGTCGACCGCACATTCGAGGACGTGGAGGCAAACGCGCCGATCAAGAGCTGGCAGAAGGTGGTGCTCTCCGACACCAGCTCCGACTACCGGGAAGCCGGCGTACTGCGGGGTCGGCAGATCAAGGAAGCGCTGCGCGTGCTCGACAAGCAGCACCTGGTGGACATCGGCCCGGACAAGAGCCGCCCCGGACGGCGGGATCTCAACCGGATCACGCTGCTGTCCGAGGCCAGCAGTCCGGTCAACCGGCCGAAGTACACGGTGCCGGAGCGCGGCGTGCGCGTCTCGCGGCATTTCTTCACCAGCCTGTGGGTGTTCGCGCTGACCAACACCGAGATCGCCATTTTCCTCGCACTCTCAGCCCGACGGGCGTCCTTCCCCCTCGCTCACACGGGGGACGGTGTGTACGTAGTGAAGGAACACCGCCGCCAGTTCGGGTTGAAGGACAACACCTGGCGCAGCGCCCGTGAGCTGCATACCTACGGCCTCGTTAACCGTGTCCACGACAACGAGCGCGATACTCAGACTGGCACGATCAGCGACTTCGGCGCCCGCTGGAGGAGGGGCGAGGTCATGCCGACGCGGTTCACCATCGTCGACGCAGCGCTGGAGCAGCCGGCGGTACCCACCATCGACCGAGTCCTGAACAACCCCACCCCCGAGGATCAGTGGAGGCAGTGGTTCACCTGAACACGTCGTACGGCCTCAGGTAGGCCAGTGTCTACGACCTTGCGAAACTTGCGCTACGGGCGGCTCGTCGGGGGCTATCAGTACACTCCGGGTCTGATGATGTCCTCGCCGATACAGCGCGCGACCGCGACGGGCCGGATCACCCACGTCACCCGCCGTCGCCTGGTCGAGGGGTTCGCCGCCATGGCCACGGCACACTGGAGCGGCGACCTCGACGAGCCAGACTTCCTGGCCCGGCTCTACCCGCTGGAGCAGATGCCGAGCATCGACCCGCGCTACGACACCGCCGGTCGGGACATCGTGCAGCACCGTGTGGTCAACCCATGCGACTGGCCGGACGACTGGGTCTTCACCGATGAGCGGTTTGGGCTGGCGGACAACGATGAGGCATTGCTGGCCTTCCTCGTTGAGATGCTGCACCCCGAGGTCCGCACCAACCTGGCCGAGGTCGAAGAGCTTCGAGATTTCATCAACAAGGTACTGATCCACGACGGCTACGAGATTGTCCAGGTCGATGCCATCAGCGGTGCCCCGATCTTCGACTACCGCCTCATCGGCTCCGGCGTGCGCGGCTCCATGAAGAATCTCATCTTCGCCGCGCTCGGGCCCAAGCCGGAGATCGTGCTCGACGATGCCGTCAACAACGACCTGCACTTCGTCCGCAACGCCGACAACTGCCTGGTGTACGACCGGCCGCTGGGCGCACACGGCCTGAGGTGGGCCGAGCTGACCGACTGGTGGGCCGATCGACAAGGGATGACCGGCGAGCCGGAGCGGGACATCTCACGCAGCCTCTATCGAAGGCTGGACCAGTCGCTCGACGACAACGACGCCGAACGGCGCATCCTGCGCACCTACGCCGAGCGCTACGTCCGGCTCGGTCCCGACATCCCAGCGCTGATCCCGCAGGTCTACCTGCACTACGACCCATACACCGCGACCGAGCGACGGGCACCCGGCCGGCTCCCACGTCAACGCATGGACTTCCTACTGCTCCTGCCTCACCGGGCCCGCGTCGTCATCGAATGCGACGGCAAGCAGCACTACGCCGACGTTGACGGCCGCGCCAACCCGCGCCAGTACGCCGACATGATGCGCGCAGATCGCGACCTTCGCCTGAAGGGGTACGAGGTATACCGCTTCGGCGGCGCCGAGCTCGCCGACGACGATGCCGCCCAGCACCTGCTCGGCGCGTTCTTCGACCGCCTGCACCAGCGGTACCACTCATGACCGGGACGCAGGCACCAGGCCAGTGTCGGTGTCCTCGCCTACAGTGACACCCGTGCCCAAGGGACGACACGGTGGATAGCCGGACGAGCCAGGAACTCGCCACCGTGTCGCAGATGTTGGTCCAAGCCGGGAACCAGCACGCGGCGCGGCTACTGTCACTAGCCGAGCAGGCAGAGATCGGGCAATCGGTGCCCTGGGAGCCCGCGCCCGTTCCCGTGGTGCTGCGCGTACATCCCGCGTTCGTCGGGCTGTTCCGGCCGGCGGATCTGCAGGTGATCGCGGCGCAATTCGATCGGGTCCGGAAGTGGGGAAACGGCGACAAACACCAGGTGAGCATCGCACCCGTGCTCGCCGACCCCTTCGCCCACAACGACCTGGGCAGTGGCACGGACGCCATGCAGCTGCGCGACGAGATCGCCGAGACGTTGTGGCAGGTCAGCGCCACCAAGCTCCCGGACGTCTGCCGGGCGCTCGGGCTCGAAGATGGCGACGTCGACGAGGCGATGGCCAGCAAGCGCGCGTACGTGCGCAGCCGAACCAGCGACTACACCCTGGACCAGCTGTGCCAGCTCGGCTCACGTGTCGTCGAGCAGCACTACCGCCCTCGGCTGTGGGGGCTGCTCCAGGTGCACGCCGGCCGACGTACCGGAGTCGACTCGCCGTTCAAGAACCTCATCTTCGCCGCGGACGGTCCCAAACCGGAATTGGTGCTGACCGACGCGGTGAGCAACACCATCGAGATCAGCAAAAACGGCGAGTTCTGCCTCGTCTACGACCGCGGCTTGGACCCCAGCGGGTTGAGCTGGCGGCAACTGGTCACCTGGTGGACCGAAACCCACGCTGAGCCGGGGACCAGCGAGCAAGAGGCCGGCCGGCAGCTGTACCTGCGTCTGCGGCGCTCACTGGACCGCGACCGCAAGCCCTCCGACCCACCCGGCCCGGAGCGGCAGGTGTTCCGCGCATACGGCGGGCTGCTCCGCGAACACGGCTTCGACTTGCCGGCGCTGATTCCACAGGTCTACCTGCACTACGACCCCTACACCCGGGCCCAGCGGCGCGAGCCGGGACCGCTACCACGCCAGCGGATGGACTTCCTGCTGCTGATGCGCGGCCGTTGGCGGCTCATCCTCGAGTGCGACGGCAAGCAGCACTACGCCGACGAGGACGGGCGGGCAAGCCCTCGACGCTACGCCGAGATGGTGGCCGCAGATCGGGAACTGCACCTAGCCGGCTACGAAGTCGTGCGCTTCGGCGGCGCGGAGTTCCAGTCGCAGGAACAGTCCCTGCCGATGCTGCGCCACTACTTCACACGGTTGTTCATCGCACACGGCTACCTGCCCGAATCCACGACGTGACATCGCCGGCGGACGGCCGGACCGCATACCAGCACCTCGTATCGGCGAGCCGGGCACGTGCCATCCGAGCGGGAACCTACCTGTAGATAGGGCGTCATCTCCGGCGGTCTACTTCCGGGTACCGGGGTGACGGCGAGCCACACAAGCTTGGTGCATCAGTGTCTGGACGGCGCTCCTGACCTCGACGAGGTGTGGTCCTCCGCCGGCGCGCAGCTGCGCGCCGACGCGCCGAGCGGATGGCGCCTCGAACACGATCACCACGCCTATACGAGTTGCGCAAGGAATAGTGAAGTAGTTTGCCTCTTTACTACTTGGCAGAAGCCGCGCTATGTTGCGGACATGCCGGATCTCATTGATGACGTCGCCCGTCTCCTTCACCCACCCCCGCTGCTGCGCCTCGATGCCGACGACGCCGAGCGCGAGGCGACCGAGCACTACCGCCAGGACGTCGACGCCGCCCGCGAGGGCACCGCGGCGCAGTTGCGCACCCTGGCCGAGCGCCACGACATCGACCCCCTGCTGCACGCCCTCGCCGAACAGGTCCGCGTCCGCGACGAGGCCGAGCGCCACATCCGTCTCCTGGTCGGCTACGCCCGCGAGTGCGTCGCCCCCCGTCCGTACACCCTGGAGGCCCTGGCCGGCGCGATGCACGCCTCGACCTCCACCGTGCGCGGCGTATTCGACCACCAGGACATCGAGCAGGTCACCTCGCTGACCGGGCGCCGCAGCACCGTCGTTCAGTCCCCCGCCGATGAAGCGACGCGGCAACGACTGATCGTCGCCCTGGAGGACCGCACCCGCGAGCCGGCCCGCGCACACGTCGCCGGAGTCGCCGCAGCCCTCCACGACCTCGGCTTCACCGCCTACCCGCCGGTGTCGCGCACCGCCAACCCCAAGCATGGCCGCCAGTACATCCGCCACGAGCGGCGCTGGCCCAACGGCACCGTCATCTCGCTGTACCAGGAGCCCGCCGGCTTCGTCGCCGTCCACGGACACATGGCCGAGGACGACCCCCGCTGGTACTCACAGCTGTACGGCATCGCCGACGACGGCGAGCTTGTGAGCGCCGCCGACGTCGCCGAATCCCTCGCCGCCTACGTCGAGCGGCTCACCCGCTACGACGCCGACAAGGTCACGCGATGACAGACGACGCCCTGCCCCGCGAGGAAGCCGACCGCTTCGGCGGTCCGGACACCGAGCCGGCCGCCGTCGCTGCCAGCGCCCGCGTCAGCTACCAACTCACCTACGCCCGATCCCCCGTGACCCGCCGCTTCTCCCCCGGCGAACTCACCGGCCCGGACATCCCCTGCGCCTACGACGGCCCGATCGCCGCGTCCGGGTACTGGGAAGACAGCAGAGACCTCGACGAGCTGCGCCCCGACCGCACCGACAACGACTGGATCGGCCGCTACGCCGGCTACGCCCTCGCTGAGGCCATCCACGAAGCCCTGGAGTGGCTCCGCGTCGACGGCCAGCCCTGGCTCGACCCCCACGGCCGGCACGGCGCACAGGTACACGCCGCAGTAGACGACCTCGTAGACCATCTGGTTCGCATCAGATCCGGCGTGCCACCCGGCGACCGGCATCCGGAAGACGGAAACGGGCGTGGCGTTCGCTGAGATGGGTGCCGCCGGCCGTGCCGCGTGCGCCCACGCCGAGGCACCGGAGGGCGCAATCGCCCTCACCTATCCGGGCGCGTGGCGGCGCCGTCTGTACTCGACAACCACGGCCACAGTCAAAGCCGGTCACGCTCGGCGACGGCTGCGCGATGCCGGAGTGCCGGTCCGCGCCACTCGCACCGCCGCGCTGCTGCAACTCGCCGTAGAACTACCCGCGGGTCTGCTCGCCCCCTGGCCTGGGCATCGACATCAGCAGCGCCGTTGATTGGCAGCGTGCCGCTGCCAGTGACTGGCATTCCTACGCCGCGAGAGCTGCTGCCAATCGCGCAACAGCCGACGAGCCCTAGCGTCGCCAGGACGCAGGCTGCCCCCTACGGGTGCGGTTCGACGGATTCCGTCTCCAGTGCGCCGCGATCAACCTAGCGTCGGGGCGTTGGCGACGGGGGACACTGATGCTGCGACCACCGATCGAGTTGATGCGCGCCGCCGGCCTATCCCAGCTGCCGACACCTCAAGATTGTCGGGGTGGCTGCGCGTACGAGGTGAAGTGGGACGGCTGGCGTGCTGCCGCGTTCGTGACCGGTCCGGGCGTCGAGCTGCAGTCCCGCTCGCTCAAAGCCCTTGCCCCGTACTTCCCCGACGTTGTCGCGGCCCTGTCCCGGCTACCCGTTGGTGTCGTGCTCGATGGTGAACTGATCTACTTCGACCAAGCCGCCGGCCGCACCTCCTTCGCCGCGCTACAGCGGCGGGTGACCTCAGGCCGGGCGCTCGCCGAGCAGGTCCGAGCCCGACCGGTCACCTACGTCGCCTTCGACCTGCTGCACGATGTTTCCGGCGATCTACGCAGCCTCCCGTTCGCAGGACGCCGTGCCCGACTGGAGCAACTACTGGCCCGGCAGCCCTCCTCGTTACAGGTGTGTCCGCAGACCCTCGACTACGACGAGGCGCTGCTGTGGCTTGAGGCGTACGCACCGCTGGGCTGCGAGGGATTGATCATCAAGGATCTGGCCGGCACCTACCGGCGTAGCGGCTGGTGGAAGTTCAAGATCAGGAATACGGTCGAAGCGATCATCGGTGGCGTCGTCGGTACCCGCGACGCGCCTTCGGCAGTGCTGCTGGGCAGGCGCGACGCTCGCGGCAAGCTGCGCTACATCGGTAGCAGCGCAGCACTGACCGCTCCGCAACGGCACGAACTCGCCGGCCTCGTCACCCCGATCGCGCAGGACGCACGGCACCATTGGCCGCAGCCGCTCCCGGCGACCTGGCTCGGCCAGTTCGACCGCGCCGAGCCCCTCGCCTACCTCCCCGTGACACCGTCAGTGGTCGCCGAGATCATCGCGGATCAGGCGTACGAGAACGGCCGTTACCGTCACCCGGTCCGGTACCTACGCCTGCGGCCAGACCTAAACCCGGATGAGGTGACAACCTGGTCCGTCGACACTCCGTAGGAGACGCCGGGTCATGCAGGAACGCATCTATGGGCCTCCGACGGAGGGCGTCGACCCCGCGGGCTGCAGATCTGGCACGAGTTCGTGATCCCGTCCGAGCTGATGAATCATCGCCAAGTGAGGTTGCCCCTTACGGAGACGCTCAATTGCGCTGACTGCTAGTAGCGCGCTCCATCCGAGCGCGAGAACTTGCTCAGTATCGAGACCTGTCCCACCACTCGGCCGTAGCGCCGGAACCTGATGTTCTCCTCGCCAGTGCAGGTAGGAGGTCAGCGTCGCGAGGCTGACGTGAACGGCGCCCGCGAGATCCCGGAACAGAGGCTAGATACTTTGGGTCCCACCATCGACCTCCCTCGCGACCGCGGGAAGGTCGAACTGGGGCTCGCCTGGCGGATGCTGGAGATCCCCCCGCAGCTGCGGTGGGATGATGGTTCCGCCCCGCTGGAGGTCTTGAACGATGTTGCGGTGGATGCGGTTCATCGAGCCGATGATCTCGTCCTCGCCGCCCGCGGTGTGCACCACCCACTGCGCGGCGAGGGCGTGTTCAAGCGCGACGCGGGCGTTGACCCGCGCGGCGTAGACCAAGCCTTGATCGTGCAGGGAGAGTGCCGCGGTGACCTGCGCCATCGCGTGAGCCACGACTGGGTAGGCGGCGTTGAACTTCCTGATCGCACTGCTTTCGACCTCGAACCCGCCGGCTGCGCGCCAATGCTCGAGCGCGGCACGGGCCGCTGACAGGTGAAGCCGAGCGAGCCGCTCAAGCTCTTCCGTCTCCGCAGTGGTGTCCACCTTGACCTCTTTTCATTATCGATAGCACTTTATTCCATGCATCCCCCTTGCCGCAGGAATCGATGCCGTGGCTGCCCGGCGATTCGCCGGACCAGCCACGGACCAGAGCTGCTCGCTGTCAGCGCGAGGACCCGCACGGCACGGCGTCGGCGAAGGCCATCGCGGCAACGGACGGCGCGACCACTATCCACCTCGGGGAGTTCGCCGCGCGGATGTACGCCCTCGCGTTCGGGCCGGCAGGGCTGGATCGGGCGCAGGCGGCGCTCAGAGCCTTCACCGCCCTGTTGCTTCCTGAGCGCCCTCCTAGCCGAAACTGACCAGCCCTGCCAGCGCCGATGCCGCCGCCATCACCGCGCCGGGCACGCCGCCGGGCCCGAACAGGAACCCGGTTAGGCCCCGTCGGGGAGCTGCTGGTCGAAGCTACGGGCACGACACACCAGCAGAGCGGTGGGTCACGTAAGGCGACATCTTTGAAACTGTCAGTGGTCGACCGTAAGGTGCGTTCGTGGCGTTGATCTATGCGATTGAGGACGAGGGTGGCGGCTGGCATGGCGACCCTGGCAGGACCTACCAGGGGATGGGCCCAGCAACGTACGCGACGTTGACGTTCCGGCCGGGGGCCACCGATCCCGGGGTCGACGGCCCATTCGCCGGGCAGAGGCTGCGCGTCGCGGTGGCCAGCATCGAAGATCGGGTGGCCGGTGAGGTCGCCTACCGGCTCGATGACGGCTCGGTGCACTACGGCACCGTCGAGGTGGACGAACTCCTGTTCGGTCTTGACCTACATCGGCTGCCCATCAACTCCTGGCCGCCGCCCACGAACGACCCTGCCCCGCCCGCGTCCGGCAGGCCCGTGGCCAAGAGGCTGGCGCCTCCGGCCACACTGTCTTGGGAGGTCAGCGACGCCGGCCGCCACTACACGCTGACGCTCACCACGGGTGTTGACGGCCCGAACGTCGAGGTGATCGGCGCCGACAACGCCGGCAACCTCATCGCCGAGTTCGCCGGGTACCTGCCGGGCGGTGATCTGTCGCTGGTTGCGCGGGTGTTTCTAGCGGCCTTGACGAACCCCGGACCGTCGACGCGTCCGCCCTCGCCGCGTCGTGCCCGGTCATGGTCGGAGCAGGAGACCGCGTACGTGGCCAGCCGCCACCACGAAGGGGCTGACGCCGAGACGATCGCCCGCGACCTGGGGAGGACGGGTAACAGCATCCGGTACAAGCTGCATGCTCTGGGCCTGGCCCCATTCCCTGGCCCGACTACCAGCCGGCCGCCGACGCCGCCGCGAACGCCGGCCTACAGAATGGAAGACCTCCGCGCCGTCCATCCCAACTCACACATGCCGTGGACGCCCGAGGAGGATAAGCGGCTCGCCCAACGCGCCGCGGAGGGCGCGGACACCTCGGAGCTGATGAAAGAGCACGGCCGCAACCAGGCAGCGATCACCAGCCGCCTGGCACGACTGGCGGCCACCGGGCAACCCAGCTCCCCGGCTAACTGAGACTGCGTCCGCCACTCGCCCGGGAGTGCCGGCGGCGGGCACTTGATCGGGTTGAACGCTGGCAAAGGTCTGTTCGGGAAGCAGCTGTCCGGCGGTTGGCTCACGGAGGACGGCCGTCTGTTTACAGTTGACGCGGCGTCGGCCTAGGTGCCAGATGGCGCAACGATCGCCTGAACATCGACAAATCCACAACGCCTTCGAAAAGACGTAGTTCCAGCGCGTCAAGGTCGTGGTTCACTAACGGGAACCAGCGTCCCCGGCATAATGGGGCCCTCGCGACCGCCGGCCGGCGGCGGGCACGTTCTAGGGCCAGGTCCGGTGACCTTCTACGCGTTGCTCGACGACGGGACCAAATCGACGCTACTCGCGACCTGGCCCACCGGACGCGGCCACCAAGCCACGACGGTCTGCCCGATCGCTGCCGGCCTTGGTGAGCTCGCCACCCAACTGTGTGATGCACTGACCCAGCTGTCGCAGGCGATGTGGCACACATACACCGACCAAGAGTCGACCGGCGACCCCAACCAGCAGATGCGACAGCAGGAACGCGGCGACGGCATGTCCCATGTCGTGGAGGCGCTGACCAACCCCAACCTTCCCGACGACGAGGGTGCCCTGCTCATCTCTTACGACCCCGTCATGGAGTGGGCCCACACCAGCGGACGTGTCCTGCACACCATCGCCGACCCCGCCGTCACCGCGGCCGTCACCACCGACGTGACCCACGAAATCACTGCCGTACAGCGCGCAGGACTAGGAGACATCACCGGCCGAGCCATTCAAGCCGTCGCGCTCAACCACATCGACCCCTCCCCCGTCCAGGTCGCTGCCGCCGACCGTCTCCTACACGAGCAACCCCTCGGCACGCCCCAACTGTGGACGGCCATCGACCCGGCGGCCTCCTGCGTCGCCGCCGCGCACTGGCTCACCGCTGCCGCCGAGGTCACCGCCGACAAGGCCGACCTCGATGCCACCAGCGTGTTCAGCTACGCCGACGACATCGAGGCCGTCTCCGTCGAGGTGCCCACCATGATCGTGCGCGCCATCCTTGAGCAGGACACACCACGCGACATCGTGACCGAGCTACTCGCCGACGCGAACATCGTCGCCGCCGGCCGGCACCCCGACCCGGTAGGCCTGCCCGCACTCGTCGATGCCGCCCGTGACCAGGTTCAACGGCTTAAGCCACGCGACCGCGACATCGCCCTCGCCGGCCTACTAGAGCCGCTCACTCCGCTGGACCCTCGCCGCCCCAGCCGCGATCTACTCGAACACCTCCTTGACGGCATCCGCGCCTGCCTCGTGGTCTACACCAACGAGATTGACGAACACGGCCCGCCCGCCGAGCCGTCCGGCTTAGTGCTGAAGCAGTTCCGAGACGCGGTACGCCAGCGGGCTGCCCTCACCCACCATCGCGTGCACGCCTGAGCCTCGCCGCCGGGATGAACATAGTCGGCCTGCCAAACGGCACTGCGGCGCCGGCCGCCGATCCGACCCTTGCCTGCGGGTCGCCGCGTGGATGACGTCGTTGAGGCGCCTCCCACCGACCTCGCCTCAGCGTTCGCGTCGACGCGCGAGGCGGAGCTGGCGAATCGCGCCTCTGGCCCGCGTACCGCACCAATCCCGCTCGAACACCTACCGCCCACCGACCGTCGCGACGGTCGGTGCCACCAACAGTTCGGCGCGGCCGTCAGCGACCACGGGTAGCCAACTGCGCGGGTGCGCCGGGCGACGAACTAGCGATTCAACACCGGAGCACAGCGCCCTCCGGCGGTGCTTTCGTGGACCCTAGGTCCATCGCCTGACGCCGGCTCCGACGCCGCCGACATCAGCTGATCCACCTCGGAGTTACTGGGCAAACATTGCCAGCGACCGAGACCCCATTTCGTCAAAGCCGCAGGGGAGGTTACTGTTTTAGTACACATGCTGCAGAATTAGGAAGGACGAGGCGGTGGCTAAGCGAGTCATTCACCAGCTGGTCGACGACCTGGACGGCGGAAGCGCCGACGAAACCGTCAAGTTCGCCCTCGACGGCGTTCAGTACGAGATCGACCTGTCGGCCGCAAATGCCGCGAAGCTGCGCGACGTGTTCTCGCCGTACACGGCCAACGGCCTCAAGGTGGGACGAGGCGGCGTCGCGCGGTCCGCACGAGGCAGCCACAGCGCGGCGGGTGTGGGCAGGTTACGTGGTGGCCGTACGGGCGGAGTCACGAATCGGGATCAGAACAAGGCGATCAGAGACTGGGCCAAGAGGGTCGGCAAGGAAATTTCGGATCGAGGCCGGATCCCCCGAGAAATTGTCGCCGAGTATGACGCGACGGCCGGACGCTGATCACCTATTCGACGCTGCATTTACGTCGGGATAGAAGGCACCGGCACGTCCACCGGTGGGGCGCGGCGGTGCCTAACCTCGCTGCCCGCCCGCCTCACCTTGCTGCACAACGTGCCGCTTGATTCGCGGCCACATCGGCTTCTAAGGCGGCGTGCCACCTTGCTGTTCGCGCCACCGCCCTGCGGAGTCGGCGCGCAAGAGACGATCGATCATCGCCGCCGCCTCCTCCTTTGAATCGTACGTCCAGCGCAGCACTTGCCCGGTCTCGCTGTCTCCAGTACGAGCCACCACCTTCCATCGCGTCTGACGGATCAGCCACACATCGCGCCGGGTCAGGCGTCCCCAGACGCCGTTCCACCACCGCCTCACTACCTCCTCCGTCACCACCGGATCGTACATGCGTTCGATGAGCAGGTTGCGACTGCAGCGGTCGGCGGGAGAGTACGGGACGCTTGACCGGCACCGAACGTAGGCTCAGCGCCCGAGCCGGGTACGAACACACACGCGATTGCGGTGTGCGAGCACCTACCGCCGGGTCGGTAGCCGCCGGGCGCGTGTCTGCCGACAGCGGCCAAAACGCTCGGCTTCCGACAGGCGCTGTCTAAGGGTCTGCCAGGCCAAGCCGGAGTGCACGGAGCGCAGCGCCGCCAAGCCGGCTCGCGCGAGTCCGCGCCGTTGGTAACGGGGCAGCGTAAGGGCTGTTCGGACCATCCGAGGCGGCAGCGCCGGCAGATCCGGACTGCGACCGCCATGGCGGCTCAGGGTCGATTGGCGCCGATGCTACCCAGGAGTTGCGTGGCGTGCCGTCGGCTGGTGAGGGTCACGTACTGGGCGTGCTGCCCGTGCTCGCGGATGACGGCGGCGATGCGCGGCCTCATCTTCTTGCGGTAGCCAATGATGTATCGGATGAACGAGAGTGTGATGCGGTCGTAGACGCCGTCAGGGTGCTGGCCGCCGCAGTAGCGCCAGCGGCGCTGGACGATGCCCCAGAGACAAGTCCAGGCGGGCGCGTCGAGGAAGATGACCGTGTCTGCTCGATTCACCCGGATGTACAGGGTGGAGGCATGATTGCCGTCGATGATCCATCGGTCGGCCGCGGCCAGCCGGCGCTGAATGGCGGCGAATTCGTCCTTGGTTTTTCCATTCCAGTTTTCGTCGTAGTAGATGGCGTCGAGGTTGATGACCGGGAGATCGAGCAGGGCAGCGAGGCGGTGAGTCAGGACAGTTTTCCCGGCCCCACCACAGCCGATGATGGCAATGCGGTTCATAGCCGGCGACGGTAGCGGCGGCGGGAGGGCCGCAGGCGGAGACAGGCCGTCATGCGCGCGCTCTGGTTTCTCGCGCGGCGAGGACGCCACCAACCAGCAGTTCCCCGCCGGCTTGGGCAGATGAGACCGCAATCGGCTGACGCCCATGGGGCGGCGCTGCTCGCACGGGGGAACGAGCAGCGCCGTCCCATCGACGATACGTCACCTCCCGAACCATCGCTGCCCCCAATGAAGCGACCAGGCCTGCATGAAGACCCCGACGACCCCCAGGACCCCGGCTTCTGCGGCAGGCGGCTAGGCCTGTCGGCAGACCACCACCAGCATGCGTCACGCCCGCCGGGCTCCGACAGATTGGGCCTTTCCCGGATGGCTCTGGCCATCCGCTCCCTGAGCTGCGTCCTGCGCCGGTGGTCCGTTCCCGTGACGGTCGTCGACGGACTGCTACCATCGGAACCTCTTCGGCCCCACACCGCATTCGCGGCGTGGTGTTGGGAGCGTTGGTTGTTTCACGCGGCCGGGGGGTTGCCACTTCGTTCGTTCGCGGACGTTGTTCCCCCGGTCGTTCCAGCCGCTGGCCACTCGCGGGCAGGAACAGACATGGAGATCCGCTACATCGGTGGCCGCCCACACACCGACATTGCTGGCGCAGCCGAGCTGACCCGGCGGTCCGAGGCGACCGTCCGACTCAAGACATCACCGAAGCAGCGAGAGCAGGGTTCCGGCTGGCCAGCGCCGGTTAAGCAGGACAAGAAGTCATGGTTTCCCGTCGACGAGCTGGAAAACGTCCGGGACATCCTCCTGCCGCGAATCGTCGAGGCGGGTCAAGCACGCGTTCACTGCGTCGACCTCGTCGGCGATCCAGAGGCACTGATCTCCGCGACCGAGTTTCGGAAGATTCTCGGCATCAGCCAAGGGACATGGGACTACTACGTCGGCCTCAGCAGAGCGGCGTGGGACCGCGGCGAGGATGGCTACCTTCCCCGGTTTGACGTCGAAGAGCCGGCCCCTGCACAGGGAATGATCCGATACTGGAAACGCCACCGAGTGCAGGCGTGGATCAACAGTAGGACGGGGAAGGTTCAGCGCCCCGAGGGGTACGGAGCAAGCCAGTCCCCAGGGCCGGGCGCAACGGCGTCCGCCCCTACTTCCGGCTACTAGCCCCGGACGCAGCCCTCGTCGTCTCTGCGTCTCGAATCGGCCTCCGGCCGATGGCCTCCCGCCGGGTCAGCGTCCCGCCGCTGAACCGCGGCGCCTCGCCGGCGAGGCAGGCTCCGGGATGAGTCAGGGCAGCGTCGATTCTTCCCGGCGGCCTGCCCCAAGGGACAACCATGTTCGGGGGTGAGTCGCAAACCCACACCCCGGGCTTGCGACTCACCCCCGAACATGGTGGATCGAAGATCAGGCCGCCGGGAAGAATCTTCAACCTCGCGCACGGATGCGCGAAACGCGCCCCAAGAGACCGACCCGAATAGCACGGACTCCGGTAATCATGTATCATTAAATACATTGGTTGTGGAAACCCACACCACCGAATTTAGCCAACAACAAGGTGACCCATGCAGCTCGTGCACGTCCAGTTTCCACGCCGCCAACCCGAGGTGCATCGCAACGACTGCACAAAGCCCCGCACTCAGCGTTATCGGCGACCGACCATCATTCAGAACACCTACGACGTCGCCACTCGCCGCGACCTCATCCTTGCCCTCCACCCGGAGACGGAGCCCACAAACTGGCACCAACACCTCGACTCCCTTGACCTCACCTGCTGGTGCATGTGCGTCATACGAAGCGAGCCCTACACGAAAGCACAGTTGATGACGCTGGGTCGCCACAGCCTCCATAACGGCGTGTCTGAGGCGTTACGCGATCTCACGCTCAGTCAAATCCGTAACAGCGAACTGGCGGACCTCGCCGCAGAGGCCAACGACACCGCGCTCATCGGTGTTCTTGAGACCATCCAGGCGGCAACCGCCACTCTGCGATACGCGCAGCTGCAACTCATTCCGGATCACCCGCGCCCCCTCCCGCCATCCGCCACCACCGGGCCAACCGGGCACAACGACCCCGCCACCCAGAATCCCATTCGAGAGAACGGCCCCAACTAGACACAAAGGACCGCGTCATGTATCATTAAATACATGAGGGAGGGGCGGCAACCCCCGACCGAATACCAACGATTCCCGACCGAAGGAAATCACCGTGAGTGGAACGCTCCACACCATTCCCCTGACCGCCCGACACGCCAGCCTGGCAGATCTGACCGCCATCCTCAACGCCCAGCACAGCCACAAGCTCGACATCGTAGCCGGCACCGGAATGCTGCGCGCCGAAGCCGGCCATCTTCGCATCACGGGCGCAGAGCCGATCCTCACCGACACCGGCGTCACTCCCGCCGATGGGCGGTACCTGCCTACCGAAATCGGCGACGCTGGAATCGGCGAAAAGCTCGGCATCCCGACCGCCTACCTGCGCAAGACTCGCGCCCAGGCCCTGCACCTCTACGACGCCAACGTCAACGGCTGGCTTGATCTCCAGCACGGGAAGCGATACCTCGCCCGCTGCCTTTCAGACGGCAACGGCGGCGGAATCCTGCGCGCCTTCCTCAGCGACGGGTACAAGATCATTGACCACCTCGACGTGCTGATGTCGGTGTTGTCCGGCATCCGCGAGTCCGGGTTGCGGGTGGAACTCGCGTGCGACCTGAGCGAGCGACGCATGGTCGTCCGGGTCCACTCCGAGGCCATCAAGTCCCTCGCCCCCACCCTGCTGCGCAACTACCGCAGTCCCTTCACCGGAGCAACCGGCGCAGACAACCCGACCGTTTTCGCGGGAATCGTCTTTGCCAACAGCGAAACCGGCTCCGGTGCCATGAGTGTTACCCCTCGCATGGTCGTGGAGGTCTGCGACAACGGCGTCACCATCACCAAGGACGCGCTGCGCTCCGTGCACCTGGGCGCGAAGATGGACGAGGGCACGATCCGGTGGAGCAACGACACCCACGAGGCAAACCTCAGTCTCATCGGCAAGCAGGCCCGCGACGCGGTACGCCGCTTTCTCGACGTCCGTTACGTCCGTCGCAAGATCGAGGAGCTTGAAGAGAAGGCGGGTCGGCGGATTCCCGACCCCGACACCACCATTCGGGTTGTTGGGCAGCGGCTGCGGTTCACCGAGGATGAGCAGCGGCTGATTCTGAACCACTTCATCGACGGCGGGGATCGCACCGCCGGAGGAATGCTGCACGCGGTCACCAGCGCGGCGCAGACGCTCAGCGACCCCGACGCCGCGTTCGACATGGAAAGCGTCGGCGTACGCGCCATGGAGATCGCGGCCACGGTCTGACCGGCCTCGCCGGGTGCCGCTCCGCCGGCACCCGGCCCCCCGGCCGAGCCAGCTCATCGCCGGCTCGTCCGTCACCTCGGGTCCGCACCCGTACGCGAGTGCTCCGCGTGCCGCCTCGCGATGTCCTTCCACCCTTGATGGAGCAACCATGCCTATGTTCATCGGGCTACCTCACGGTGTGTCGCTACCCCGCAACCTGCGCGAGCCCGACGCTCGGCACCTCGTATCCGTTCTCGCCCGCACCTTCCATTGGACCGGCCCCCTGTTCGGCCGCATCGAGGTTGAGGAATACCTGAAAGCCCAGGCCGACGACCCGGCCAGCCTCCCTAGCCCGGCGCTGAGCGAGGACGACTGGCAGCGCGTACAGGCGACTGCCGCGTGGAGGAGCCTTCCCGCCGCTGCCCACCGTGCGATCGCCACGGCGGACATCATCGGTCGCGCCCTTCGGCAAGCGGGCCGGTGCTGCGCTGACTGCGACATCCTCATCTCCGGTCCGCCGACCGCCAACTGGGGCCTATGCCCGATCTGCTTGAACCGCGCGGAGATCACCGATCTGCAGTGTCGCCCCTGCCCGGCAGGCGACGGCGCGAGCCCGCACCGCTGGGATGACGGCACATGCGCTGGATGCACGATGCCGTCCCCGCCCAGCCGCCCGCACCTCACAGCCCTGCCTACAGCGGCCTGACGGATCGAACACCGTTCCTTGACAACTCCACAGCGCACGGCGCGCAGCCCGCCACCGCCGCTACCGACAACAACCCCGCAAGCCCCGGCGCGCTCTGGACGGCAACCCCAGACGCGACCGGACAACCAACACACCCACAGCCCGAAGGGAGCACGAACCGTGCTTACGGAAACCGCACCCGCACAGCAGCTCGACCCGCCGGTTGAGACCGAGGCCCCGAACAGCCCCCAAGACGCCGTATCCCTGACCGAAGCCGACGGAGCAACCGCTACCGACGCAGGCGTCGAGGACACCGACGAGGCCCAGGAAGCCCCCGCCCTACCCGGCCGGCACCGCATGGTCCGGGTCAAGAACATCCAGCCGAACCCCGGCAACGCCCGCGACGATGCGCAGGCCCTGCCCGGCATCGTGCAGAACCTGCACCAGGACGGCGTTCGCGGCCTCCTCTCACCTCTCATCGTCGTCCCGCTCGGACCGGACGAGAACGGCCCGTATCTGATCATCGACGGCGAGCAGCGTTACCGGTCCGCCGTCGAGGCCGACCAGGAGTGGATCCAGGTCATTGTTCGCGAGGACCTGGCCGCCAACCGCGAGCAGATCATCAGCATGCTTCGGCAGGTTCACCGTACGGAACTCACCGCAACTCAGCAGGCGAGAGCCATCGAACAACTCGCCCTCGACGGCATGAGCGACAAGGACATCGCCGAGCGCACCGGCTACCAACCGGAGCACATCAAGGCCGGTCGGCAACTCGCCACCCTGGACAAGCGCACCGCCGAGCGCACGCAGACCCTCGGCCTGGACCTCACTCAGGTCGCCGCACTCGCGGAGTTCGCCGACGAACCCAACCGCGTCGAAAGACTGCTAGAGGAGGCCGAAGAAGGCCCATTCGCGTTCGCCCGTGCGGTAGAGCACTATCGCGGCGCCCGCGCCGCCATCGCCGCAGAGGCGGCCCGCCGCGCCGAACTCGCCACCGCCGGGGTGACGCTGCTGTCCGAACACCCTCGGTACAACGACCCCAAGATCAAGGAGGTTACCGACCTGCGCGACGCCGAGGGCAACCGCGTCGACGCCGAGGCGCACAGCGACTGCCCGGGGCACGCTGTTCGGCTGTTCCTCGCCTACGGCGACCGGCTGTCGGAGACGAGCTACTGCACCGACTGGCGCAAGTACGGCCATGCTCTTCCCGCCCACGCTGTCACCTCCACTCGCAGCGGTCCCATGACCGAGGAGGAGAAGGCGGAACGGCGGCTGGTCATCGGGAACAACAAGGCCATGGAGATCGCCAACAAGGTCCGCCGCGAATGGCTGGCCACGTTCCTGACCGCCAAGACCCCTCCCAAGGGCACGGCGAAGCTGATCGCGGACATGCTGGCCGACTCCGGTTACATCCTTTCCACCTGGGTCAACGGCGGCCGGAAAATGCTCGACGACCTTCTGTCGCCGGGCAAGGCCAAGCGTCCCGGCACCAAGCGCGTTCCCGCCCGGGGCGTCAGCGACGGCCGCTACTCCGTCATCTCTCTCGCGGCCATCGCCGCCGCCAATGAAAGCGGCATCACCCGATCCTCGTGGCGGGCACCCGACCCGGCGGTCGCCAAGTGGTTGCAGTGGTGCGTCGCGAACGGCTTCCAGGTCGGCGAGGTCGAACAGCTCATCATCGACGGCGTCGCTAACCGCACGAAGCAGCGCGCCGGCCTCAGTGTGGTCGCCGCCCCAGAGCCCGACGAACTGCTGATCGGAGGCGACGCCGACACCATCGACACCACCACCAGCGCGGACGGACCGGACGAAGGGCCGACCCGCGCCCTCCGAGACGACAGCGACCAGCCCTCGGGGTCCGAGCTGGAAAGCTCGCTCGCCGCATAAGCCTGCCGGTCGGGGGTCATACCAGGCCCCCGACCGGCACGGCCACCACCACCGCAACGGCCGCGCCGACACCCCTGGTCGTTCGTCGCGTCACCGAGCACCGCCAAACCTGACGCGCGGTGACGGAGCCGGGGCGCATCGAGCGCCCCGGCTCCGACGAGGGGCGCTCACGCGCCGCCCCCTCGCCTCCCCCGGCTCGGCGCTCACCCGCCGTCCGACCGGCACGCAATGACCGCGTCACCACAGGCCACGCTCCGAACGGACCACCATGCCCTCAAGAACTCCACCCTCCCTCCCTGGATCGGGCAGCTCTGCCGACCGCCTGCACGTTGTCCAATACTCCGGAGGCATCGCAAGCTGGGCCGCCGCGCAACGTGTCGCCGCCAAACACGGCACCGACCGACTGGTCTTACTCTTCGCTGACGTCCTCACCGAAGACCCTGACCTGTATCGCTGGCTGGACGACAGCAGCGCTCAACTCGGTGTTCCCATCACGCGCGTTGCTGACGGCCGCACCCCCTGGCAGCTCTTCCGCGATGTGCGTTACCTCGGCAACAGCCGCGTCGCGCCCTGCACTCTCGCCCTCAAAATCCGCCCGTGCCGGCAGTGGCTCGACACTCACGCAGACCCCGACTCCACCACCCTGCACATCGGACTCGACGCCTCACCCCGCGACCGGCGCCGCTCACCCGCCATCGCCGCCGGCTGGAAACCCTGGTCGACCCACTTCCCCTTGCTGGATCCGCCGCACCTCAACAAAGACGACCTGCTCGCCTGGGCCCGGCGACTCGGGCTACGCCCACCGCGGCTGTACGACCTCGGGCTACCGCACAACAACTGCGGCGGAGCCTGCGTCCGGGCCGGCAAAAGCCACTGGGCGCGGCTACTGCAGGTCCTCCCCGCCCACTACGCCGCCGCCGAAGCGGCCGAGGCCCAACTACGCGAACAGCTCGGCGATGTCGCCATCCTCACCGAGCAGCACCAACGGCAACGCCACCGACTCCCCCTCTCCGAGCTGCGCCACCGCCTCACCGCCAACCAACCGTCACGACCGACCCAGACACCGCCAGATTCAGAGCTCAAAGCGGCAGTTATTGACGCTTCGGGCCCTGAAACAAGTACGCTGGTGAGCGTCCCGGCGATTGGAGCTTGACCGCGCCATGCTCTTGCGTTTCCGCACGACCAACTTCGCCTCCCTGCGCGACGAGGCGGAAATCAGTCTGATCTCCGCCAACGAGCACCCGGACGTCGCCACCCGGCCGGTACCGCGCGAACAACTGCGCGCGCTTCCAGCCGCCGGAATCTTCGGCCCCAACGCTTCCGGAAAATCCAACGTGATCAACGCCCTGGGATTCGCCCAAGACGCTGTCCGGCTCTCTCACCAACGCTGGCTGCCGGACGAGCCGATCCCAGGCCGTCAGCCGTTCCGACTCGACCGCGACAGCGCGGCCCGACCCAGTGAGTTCGTCTTCGACCTTGTACTCGACGACGTGCGATACGAGTACGGCTTCTCGCTCGACGATGTGGCCGTCAGGCGAGAGTGGCTTTACGCGTTTCCCAAGGGACGGCGTCAGGTGTACGCAGAACGCGACGCGGACCAGATGCGCTTCGGCAACAACCTCAGCGGCCCGAGGGAATCGATCGCGCGCGCGACGCGACCTAACAGCCTCTTCATCTCTGCCGCTGCAGCCAGCCATCCGCAACTGGGAAGAATCTACCGCTGGTTTACCCACGGTCAGACGGCCACGGCCGGGCTACGGCACGACCCGCCGGCACCGAAGGCCCTTCCCGACAAATGGATGATCGCCCTGCTCCGCTTCGCCGATCTAGGCATCATCGGAGCCGACATCCCTGCGGCAAACTCGGTGAACGACGCACCGACTGAGACCCCACCCAGCGACGGCTTCCGGACGACAGCACCCGGTCCTACGGTGGAACTACTCCACGCGGCTGCGACGGACACGGGACAGGTCAGCCTTCCCTGGCGGTCCGAGTCCAGTGGCACCAAGAGCCTTTACAGCCTGCTGCAGCTCATCGGCCAAGCCCTCGCCACCGGCGGGCTACTGGCCGTCGACAACCTCGGTCGCGAACTGCACCCCCTGCTCACCGCTGAAATAGTCGGCCTCTTCCATAGCGCCGACACCAATCCTCATGGTGCGCAGATCATCTTCACCACACACGACATCGGGCTACTCGGCCGACACCAGAACATACGACTCGCCAGGGATCAGGTCTGGCTGACCGAGAAAGACCAGGCAGGCGCAACCCGGCTCTACCCGCTGACGGAGTTCAGAGTGCGCAACGCCTTGGACGATGTCGCAGGCAGGTACCTCAAAGGCCGGTACGGAGCGGTCCCCTTCTTTGACAAGGAACGCCTACTCGGGCCAAACCCCGCCGGGCGGTCGGATTGATGCGCAACGTACCCACCCAAGCGGGGAACCCCCCACGCACCAGGACCAGCCTGCCATAACGACGACAACCCCTCCGACGCCCCGCAGCTACTTCCGATCGCCGCCAAACCAGCCCTGGGCTCCGGTCCGCGCCGGTACAGACCGTTGCTCCCGCAGACACCGGCCGACCCGGCCACTCGCTCCGCTCGCAACCAGCCGCATCGGCCTGCCAGCTCCGCCGTCCGCCCCATCGGTCGCTGACCATCGGGCAAAGCCACCGCACCCCAACCGCCGCCCGCACGTAGACAACACCCCAGAAAGCGGGTATAGTAATGGTTGTTCCGGTGGGAAGGCGAACCCCTCCCGGAACCCACACACCTGCCTCAAGGAGTCAGACATGCCGCCCACTCCCCTCACCGACCGCCTACGCACGGCGGGACGCCACCTGCCGCTGTGTGGTCACTGGCAGTGCGCCGCAACGCCGCCCCAGCCACTCGACGCACGGGCAGACGTGGTGTTGATCCGCGACTGCGCCGGCCGACAGCACCTGTTCCGCGACGGCACCGACCACGGCCTCGTCCTCAACGCCGATGGCGACCAATGGTCGCTGACCCGCGAGCGGTACGCCCACGTCACGTCGGCCGACGGCGAGCGCTGGGAACTGGTGGCCGAGCCGATGCCCGTGTGCGTCGGGGGCTGGAACGCGCTGCAACGCGAGTATGCGGCGCGGCACCTGCCGAGCGGGCGGACCATCGCGCGCTGGGACACCCAGTACGGGCTACTCGCCCGGACCGCCCGCCGCTACCTTCGCCTCGCCGCCCGTAGGCCGTCGCGCCAGTAACGCCCGCCGGTCGGCCACCACCGGACCGCGCGACACCACCACTCGCACCGCCGTACGTCAGCGGGCATGGCAACGGCCGGGGGGTTAGTTTGGCGAACTCCCCCCGGCCGCCTGGTGCCGACGCCACACAGGCCCCCAAAGGCCCATACGCCGAGCACGTGCCGCCCATCCTACGACACCCGCCACCGCCCACCGGAGCAGAAAAGTGATCAAAGTTCGTGTCGGGCGGCTCGCGCAGCCCCTGCGGCCACCCAACGAACCGATACGGCATCATCGGCGCATGGCCACCCGCAATCCCGACGACAGCAGCCGCGTAGGCCGCGCCGAGGCCGCAGCGATGCTCGGCATCTCCCTCAGCCACCTGGACAAGCTCTACGGCGAGCGGGCCACCAACGGCTTTCCCGAACGCGTCGACGGCACCAAATGGCTCGCCGAGAACATCACCTCCTACCAGCTGCCCCGAGATAGGGCCCGACGCGCCGCGAGCGCCGCCGTAGACCGCAGCGGCGATCCCGACGAGCTCGTGAACAGCACCACCGTCGCTCACATGCTGGGCTACCAAAGCGCCGATTCACTGCAAGGACAAAACCGAATCTGGCCGCTCCTGCTTGAGCGCGTCGACGACGAATCCCTCACCCCAACCGGCCGTAAGCGCCGGCGTTGGAAGCGCCGCACGGTGTGGGACATCGCCGACAGCCGCACCGGGCAAGGCGCACCCCACACCGGACGGCCCCGCGCCACACCCCAGGGCCACCCAGACCGCTCCGGCGACCCCAACGAACTCGTCGGCGCCCCCGAGGCCGCACGCGTCCTGGGATACAACAGCCCGAACGCCCTGCCCAACGACGTGCTTCGCCAAGCCGACGAAGACAACGTCGGGCCCAGGGGCCGGCACCGCCGCAGGTGGAAGCGCGCGACGCTGTGGGCGATCCTCGATCAAGCAGAGCAGCGCCGGTAGCTCTCCCCGGAACTCGAATCCGGCAACACCCACGCCACTCGTGCGGTGCTGCCGGGTTTCAGGCCCGGTCCTAGCGGACCGGAAACCGGAAGCGGCCTACGGCCGCACTGCCCAAACCCCTTCTCCTTCGGTGGGGGCCGAACAGGCTAGCGACGTGCTCGCTCCGGTCAAGTCCGGCCGCGGCTCACAAAACATCATGCACACCCCGCATGATCTTTTCCTCGAAACCCCGCGCCCGAACTTGACCTCCACTGCGCGCGCCACGGGTCGAGTGAACTCGCCCCCACCGCCGGAAGAAGTGGGGGGGACGCGCCACGACCGCACCTCGCGCGCTGGTCGGCGTACCCGCCGGCAACCACCCCGCAAGATCATCAAAATCTGATGTCCGAACAGGCCAAACAGGGTAGTCACGGCACCCAAGACCGGGTAGAGTAATAGTTGTTCGGAGGGGACGGCGAACCCCCACCGCACACCACACAAACCCCCAACCCAAGGAGACGCATGGGTATCCATGACCGCCCCCAGCCGATGGCCAACAAGTACGGTTGCAGAATCTGCGGCCGATCCCTGACGGCTGTTACCACCAGGGACGAGGTGTTTTTCCTCCACCCCGGCCGCAGCTTCGAGGACCACGATCCGGACCCCGTCCCGCTGGCGCAACTTGCCAACTGGCAGCCCGTGTGTGACTTCTGCTCGGCACCCCATCCTGTAGCAACCTTCGCCTTCGAAAACGTCGACCTAGCGGTCTCAACCGACCGCGCCGACGCGCAGTTGCACAACTTCGGCAACAAGTGGGACGCGTGCGAGACGTGCGCGCGGCTAGTTGAGAAGCGGAACCCCGAAGGTCTCACCCAACGCGCCTACAAGCGCTTTAGCCGCCGAGACGGAACCATTTCGGTGCAAGTCCTGCGCACCATGCACCGGGCGTTGTTCACCGCCACGCCCATCACGCCCGCCCGGCAGCCGATAACAGCGGCCAACAGCACCACCCATCGCGGCAGCGTCGGCACTGCCGACAGCGCCGACGCGGTCCCCACTCCCGAAGTTCGATCACTCCGCCCGCAGATGCTGCCGAAGGTGCGAGACAGGCTCGTACGCTTTTGGCGCAACACTGGCCCGAAGCACCTACTTGACGCGCTTGCCAGAGGCGAGACGTACAAGGTCCCCGGACACATGCTGCCTGGCGCTCCCCTGGACGCGCCAGCCGTCATCGTCGACCGCCACAATCCGGAGCTGCTGCGGCAGCATTGCGCCCTCATGGCCAACCACGTCGAAAACGCGCGCATCTTCTGGATCGACCCCGACTTCACCGCCCTGGCCGCGCACGCTGCGCGCGACCTACCCGACGTTCGCATTGAGCAGGTCGAGATGCCTGCCCCTGACGGACTGCTTATCTGGCACACGCCCGTATACCAGCCGATTGAGCCGATCAGCGGCATGGTGGTGCCGGTCGTCGCCGCGCAATGGGGTCCGGTTCCCGGTGGTGTCTGGGTTTCGTTCTACGGCCCAGCCGATCTCGTCATGCAACGCCAGCGGCTCACGGAGCCCGAGTTGCAGAAGTTCCGCGAGGATATCGGCTGGCTAGTGCCCGCGAGTACCGGCGTAGGGCTGCGTTTTGGCCAGCCCTACACGCCTGCCAGCGAACAGACCCGCGTCATGCTGTGCTCCCTGATCGCTACGTGGATCCTCATCACGCAGCCGGACGCGGAGGTCACCGACGAGCCAGCCGACAAGGCGACCCGCAAGGCGTACCAACGCGCGAACCGGCCCGCCCCACTCGTACGACTCGTGCGGCTGCGCCGCAAGCAGCAGGCACGACGCGAGGCCACTGACGACACGTCGACGCGCGTCTACACCCGCCGATGGTGGGTCAAAGGGTTCTACCGAGAACAGCCCTACGGACCCGGTCGCACGCTGCGCCGCCGCACCTACGTACGCCCGCACATCAAGGGGCCGGACGACGCGCCGCTGATCCTGAACCAACAGGTTCACGTGCTCGGCAACCCCAGGAGCCAGAACGAGCAGTGACAGCGCCCGGGGGAGTCGCCGCACGCGACTCCCCCGCTCGCCCCGCTCTTGTCCGGCTTCCCAGCTAGACACCCGACATAGAACCGGGTATAGTAATAGTTGTTCGGGTGGGACGGCGAACCCCACCAGGACGACCACCAAACCCCAAGGAGATTTCTCGTGAGTAGACGCCGGCTCGACGCCCTCCCCGACCGGGGCGGCTACATCGTGGTCGTGGGGTGGGACCGCCCGCTACACACCTACTTCGCCCAGGTGATCAACGAGGGCGAGCTGAACGAGGACAACCCCCACTACATGCCGCTTTGGCTCGGAGTAGAAACGCGCATCACCGACCCGGACACGATCATCGAGGCAGTGCGTCCGTACGCCGTCGTCCCCGACAGCCTGCGCGCCGACCTTGAGGCGGATCGAGCCTGGGAGGGCACCCGCGACCAGCCCGGATTCGCGCACACGGTCCCGGTCATTCCCGGCCCCGCTCCCCTCGAAACGTCGGGAAAGCTGTTCTACGCGACCGGCAGCGGAACCCTGGCCACCTGCGCCCTACGGGTGTACCGCACCGGCATCTTCTCCGTCGCGGTGATTGTCACCGACGTACCCTCCCGCGCTCCGTCACGGACGCAGCGACTCCTCCGCGCACTGGCCCGCAGGGCCAACCCGCAGCAGACACCGCTCGGGGAGCACGCCGCCACCATCCATGCCATGTTGCGCGTCATCTTCGACGCGTGGGAGGTCGAGCACATCGAGTACACGCCGCATCAGCCCGGCGAGGTCTTCCACGCGTTCAGCGTCGCCGACGACGGCAGCACGACCCGCGCAGCGATTCCGCTTGACGACATGGTCCACCGCTTCGGCGCGGACATCGCTCGATAGGCCGGGCGACGCCCACCCCAGCTCTCCGACCGCCAGGATGCCGGGCGGACGACCCGGCCGGCACCATCCAGCCCGAAAGACTCCTCATGCCCGAGATCCCCATTCCCGTTCCGCTGCGACACCGCCCCACCGTCGGCGGCTTGGTCGTACCGTGGATCACCGCGCAGATGCCCGACGGCCGGTACCGCTTCGGAGCGATCGACGCCGACCGGCTGCGAACGGCCTTCATTGACCAGGTCTGCCAGATCTGCGGCGAACCGATGGACCGGCTGTTCATCTTCGCGATGCGCACCGTCGACTTTGAACGGCTGATCAGCACCGAGCCGGCCATGCACCCCGAGTGCGCCCGCTACAGCGTGACCGCGTGCCCCATGATCGCGGGCCGCATGAGCCATTACCGCGCCCAGGCGTCGGACACCCCTGGATCTGTCGGCGACCCGCACGGGGCTCGTCCCGGACACGCGGCCCACTCGTGGCGCCTATTGTGGACGACCGGCTATCACAGGATCATCGACCCCCGGACCCGGACCCCAGCGGCCGAGATCCCCATTGAACTCTTGCAGCGGGTACAGCGGATCAAGCCGCCCACCCCAGACCGTTAGCCAACGCCACCTGACGGCGGTCCGCACTGGGCCGCCGTGGGGTGGTGCCGGGTTTCGGGCCCGGTCCTAGCGGACCGGAAACCGGAAGCGGCCTACGGCCGCACTGCCCAAACCCCTTCTCCTTCGGTGGGGGCCGAACAGGCTAGCGACGTGCTCGCTCCGGTCAAGTCCGGCCGCGGCTCACAAAACATCATGCACACCCCGCATGATCTTTTCCTCGAAACCCCGCGCCCGAACTTGACCTCCACTGCGCGCGCCACGGGTCGAGTGAACTCGCCCCCACCGCCGGAAGAAGTGGGGGGGACGCGCCACGACCGCACCTCGCGCGCTGGTCGGCGTACCCGCCGGCAACCACCCGGCAAGATCATCAAAATCTGATGTCCGAACAGGCCAAACAGGGTAGTCACGGCACCCAAGACCGGGTAGAGTAATAGTTGTTCGGAGGGGACGGCGAACCCCCACCGCACACCACACAAACCCCCAACCCAAGGAGAGCGCACATGCTCACCGCCTCCACGATCCTGCTCGCGGGCACCACCGCGTCGTGCGTCGCACTCCTCGCACGCAACAGGAAGCTTCATGGCGATCTCATCACCGCTCGTTTCGAGGCCCACCACGACGCCCTGACCGGGCTGCCGAACCGCCGCGCGCTGCTCCTGCACCTTGACTATCTACTTGCCGACCGGACCCGCCCTGTAGCCGTTGCCCTTGTCGACCTCAACCGCTTCAAGGAAATCAACGACGAGCACGGCCACACCGCAGGTGACCTCGTGCTCTGCCGGGTGGCGGACACCCTGAGAGCACTGCGCCTTCCGCGCACGATGGTCGGCCGGATGGGAGGTGACGAGTTCATGATCATCGTCGATGGCGGCATGCACACTGCCCGCAACAACGCCGAAGCCGCTGCCCAGGCGCTCGACTCAACGACGGTCACTCTCGGGGCAACGAACTTTGGCTGTTACGCCAGCTTTGGGCTCGCTCTCGCGGACCACAATGACGTGACCGCCGTTGACCTGATCCGCCGAGCAGACGCCGCCATGTACGCGGCCAAGCGACGCGGCGGAGGCATCAAGGAGTGGCACCAGAGCATCGGCGCGACCGTCATCGCAACGCTCCCGATGCAGCGCCGCCGCTACCGCTTCTAGCCGACCCCGGGTGGCCCGAACCCCCGAATGGTTCGGGCCACCCGAATAGACACAGCACGAAGGAACGGGTATAGTAATAGTTGTTCGAAAGGGACAGCGAACCCCTGTCGGACACCCACCAAACCCCATGCGAGGAGTCCCACGATGCCCACGCTGACTGCTCCCACCGTCGCGCTCCCGGCCCTTCCGTCCGACCCTCACACCCGATATGTCCTGCACCTGCTCGACGTGGCTCGCCGCCGCATGGCGGAGGTCATCACCTTTCTGCACCTGTGTGAGCACGCCCCCGCATGGCCTGCGACACCCACCCGCAGCACCGCCGCCGCCATCGAACTACGCGCGGCCACCGTTGCCCTGATCAAATACGCCCGGCGGCACTGCTGCGACGCCTGCAACCCGGGCCGGATGCGCGCCACGCTGCGACTGGCCGCCTTGCTGCTCGACCTGTGGCAGAACGGCAAGCACCACGTACAGCGCCCCGACGTGTACCCCGCCGCGCTCGCCCATCGCGCTGGACGGCTGTTCGGAGACGCCGCCGGATGGGTCACCACCGGCGACCCCGGCCGCCTGCTCGGCCAACACGTCTGACCTGCGCGCATCGCCCGGCCGCCGATGAGGCGGCCGGGCACGGCACCGCAGACGTCACCGACGCGCATCGAGCGCGCCGCCGCCGGCTACCGCCCGTCTCTCACCCCGCGTCGCATCGCCATTGGAAGGCAGAACCTTGAGTTCCCTCAGCCGCACCGATCGGGTCACCATCGCCCACGTCTGCCAGGACTGGGCCGCCGCCTACTCCGCCGCGCCAGTGAACATGCCCAGGAACATGACCGTTCGCTACCTGACGGACCACCACCTAGAAGCGCTCACCGCGCGCCACGGCCGAGAACCGATCGCGCGGGCCGTCGCCGCGCACCTCGACGCCCACCCCGAAGACCTCACCGCGCCCCGCATCAGCCACCGGGAACGCCGTACCCGTCAGGCCGAACGTGACGCTAACGCCGTCCATTACCTGAAATGCGCATACCGCCACTACACCGCCTCGGAGCCCTACGAGGCGCTTGCGCTCATCGACAGGGCAGAGATGGCCTCACCCACCTATAAGGACTTCAGCCAGTACCGGCGAGCCGTCGAGAGGAAGACGCCGGCCTTCTCCCGTGCTCACCTCACCGACGCGAACCTGCGCCTCCGCGTCACCCTGCCACTGGCCAACCCGCATCCAGGGCCGCCCGTCATGCACCACGGCGGCCACCTTCAGGAATGGGTCTACCCCGGACGTCCCGTAATCGAGGGCAATTGGCTCGCCGCCATCCCCGAACACTGCACCGCCGCCGACGGACTTACCGCCTGGATCGCCGACAGAACGGTACTCGTCTGCACCGGGTGCGGGCTCGACTGCACCTAAGCACCGCACCCCGTAACGCTGGCCGGTCCGAGGGGAACCCGGACCGGCCAACGTCACTCAGTCACGACGCAACATCGCCAAAACGTCTGCACACGCAACGCCCGGCCGCCGCTGAAGCGACCAGGCCAGCGCACCCCCCAGACGTCACCGACGCGCATCGAGCGCGCCGCCGCCGGCTTCCGCGCCCGTCGCCCGCTGCCGTATCCCGCAGCGCAAACCCTCGCGCCATACGAGAGGCACCCGCATGAGACTGACCCGCCCCGAACTCGTCATGATCGCCCACGTCTGCGACGACTGGGCACCCAACTACTACAGCAGCCCAATGGGCGGAGGAAAAAACGAAGCCGTCCGCCACATCGCAGACGGCCACCTTCAAACGCTGACCGACAAGTACGGCCGCCCCACAATCTGGAACGCCGTAGCCGCTCACCTCGACGCCAACCCCGACACGCTTACCGCGCCTCGCGTCACCTTCGCTGAGCGCATCAACCGCGAGGCCGCCCGCATAACCCGGGCTGACGCCTACCTACGCGCCGCATTTCACCATCACCAGGCCGCCGAGCCCTACGAGGCGCTCGCGCTCATCGATCGTGCGGAACTGGCCGCGCCCACCTTCAAAGACTTCACCCAGTACCGCCGCGCCGTGCACATGAAGCGACCGCCCGCAGCCCCGACCGACCTCACCGGCACCGCCCTGCGCCACCGCGCCACGCTCCCGCTAATCGACCCGCACCCCGGGCCACCCGTCAGGTTCCACGGCAGCCAAACCCGAGGATCGGTCTACCCCGGCCACCTGGTCATCCAAGGAAACTGGCCCGCCGCCATCCCCGAGCACTGCGCCGCCACTGACGACGAACTCATGCAGTGGGTAGGCGAAGGAACGGTTCTAGTCTGCACCGGATGCGGACTCGACTGGACCTAACCACGCACCCGCAACGCTGGCCGGTTCGGGCTTTCGCCCGAACCGGCCAGCGTCACCACTTCAGGACAGAGCGCCGCGCGCGACATCACCAGCCGAAGCCGGCCCCGCATTCCCGGGCACCGGGACAGCCGTACGCCGACGACGAGGCACCACCTCGCCCAACTCACCGAGCCGAGCCCGCACCGCAGCCCCATCCGCGCCACGCCGATACGCCCGCACCCGCGCCACGTCCACCCCGGTCAGTTCCGCCGCCAAGCGGTCATCGCGCAACACGGTCGCCAGGACCGCCACGGCCAACCCATGCACCGCCGCAGCCGCGCCGACCTCCTGATCCAGCCGCGCGACAGCCTCACTCCGACGCCGCTGAGCGTCCTGGACCGTCCCGGCGGCCTTCTCGACCGCCCGCACCGCGCGCAGCTCCAATTCCTGCCGCCGCCGCAGCGCCAACGTTGCATCATTCCCCGTTTTACTGGCCATTCCCCGACCGTAGCGACCACCCGCGCCACCTCACCAGATCACGCAGCACGTCAATTCGTCTATTCGTTCGATACTGGCCGCAATTCGTCATCTTCCCCGCCCGGTCGTTCATCCTTAGCTACGCGCTCTGTGGCCTGCCTAAACGGCTCCCGCTTCGTTTCTTGCTCGCTTACGGGGGACACACCCCCTTGCATTCTCCACCGCCACTCGAATAGTTGATCTTCTACGGTCGAGTCATGTTGTCCGTCACGCGCATCTCGCCCGGCGACGGCTACCGCTACGTCATGGAGCAGGTCGCCGCCGGCCGCCATGACCTGCGCGTACTGGGCGGTGGAGGGCCGACGCCCTACTACATCGACCACACAGCGCGGGGGGAGAGCCCTGGTTGGTGGGCCGGTGACGGCGCCGCCGTCCTTGGCGTTGCCGGCTGGGTCAACGAGCGGCAAATGCGGTATCTCATTGGCCAAGGACGACACCCGCGCGCCGGTTATCGACTCGGGCAGAAATGGCGGATCTACACGCCGATGACCGACGAGTACCGCGAGAAGGCCGTCCAGCGGGCCCTGGCCCACTTGCCCGCCGATGCCAGGGTGGAGCAGCGCGACAAGGTATGGCACGACATCATGAACGCGCCCGAGCGGCGGGCCGTATCCGCATACGACGTCACTGTCTCCCCGGTTAAGTCCGTATCGCTCTTGTGGGCGTTCGGCGACGACGCGGTCAAGCAGGACGTCGTGGCTGCCCATCACGCCGGGGTGCGGTCGTTGCTCGATCACCTTCAGCGCCATGGTGCGTTCGCCCGCGCTGGCGCGGGCGGCGTCCGTCAGCTCGACACCGCGGGTTTGGCGGCGCTGGTCTTCGACCACCGGATGAGCCGCGAGCGCGACCCGCAGCTGCATTCGCACGTCGTCGTCTCCAGCAAGGTCAAGACGGTGACTGCGGACGGCGATCCGCAGTGGCTCGCCCTCGACGGCAAGGCCTTCTACCGCGCTTCGATCGGCGCCCGGGTCGCCTACGAACGCGCCGTGGAAGTCGAACTTCACCGCCGCCTCGGGGTGGCCTTCGCCGCCCGGGATGACTCCGGGATCCGCGAGATCGCAGGTCTCAGCGAGGCGTCACTACGCCACTACGGCAAGCGGCGGGGCGCCATCACCGAGGAGATGAACCGCCGCGTCGACCGGCAGGGCCCGGCAACGCGATCAGTGGCCGCGCAGTGGCGGCGCCGCGCGCAGGACGCCACGTTGCGGACCCGCCGGCCGCACAAGGGCGCCGAGTCCACCCACCAGGCCGTGCAACGCTGGCAGGCCGAGGACCGCGCCGCACGACTCGACACCGCCGCGCAAGTACGCGCCATCCTCACCGGCGCCGCCCGTGACGCCACCACCGCCACCGCACGACAGATCGTTCGCCGCGCATACCGGCTACACCCGGACGGCGTCGACGAAGAAGCGCTCCGCGCGGTCGCCGCGCAGCTCGGTGTCCCTGCCGCAGACCACGACCGCCTCGTCGACGCGGCCGTGCGTGCCGACGTGCGCCTCGCGCTCGCTCGCGCCGTGCGCACCCTCGGCCAGGAGCGGGCCGTGTTCGGCCGCGAGCACCTCGAGCTGGCCATCGGTCGTGTCCTCGACATCACGCCCGGCCAGTCACCACAGGCTGACTGGCAACGGGTGCAGAATCTTGCCGGGAAAGCCATCGCCGAAGGTATGGCTGGACTGCGGGTTCTCACACCGCCAGCGCTCGTGCAGTGGGGGCCGAGCCTGTTGCGCGGCAGCGACCGGCACAGCGAATACACCCGGCACCGTGGCCTGCACATGACAACTCACACGGTCCTCGCCGCCGAGAAGGAAGTCCTCACCTACGCCGGCCGCCGCGGAGCCATCCCCGCCCCAGCGGCAGCGATCACCACCGCATCGGCGGCGCTGCGGTTGTCTCCCGAGCAGAAGTCCGCGCTGCGCTGGCTGGTCAGCGACGACCGGCGGGTCACCGGTGTTGTCGGGCCCGCCGGAACCGGCAAAACCTACCTGCAACGGGCCGTCGTCACCGCCGCCCGCGAGACCGGTGTGCCGGTGCTCGGCCTCACCGTCGGACAGTCCGCAGCCCAGCTGCTCGCCGACGCCACCGCCGCGCCCGGACAGGCGCTGCGGACCGAGAACATCGCCCGGTGGCTACACGCCCAACACCGGCCGCCACCCGGCACCAACGCCGCAGACTGGCAGTTTCGACCCGGGCAGTGGGTCATCATCGACGAGGCATCGCAGGTGTCCAGCCACGACCTCGCCCGCCTCGTCACCCACCTCGACAAGGTCAACGGCAAACTCATCCTCGTCGGTGACCCCGAGCAGATCTCCGCGATCGGACCCGGCGGGCTGTTCCGCTACCTCGACAGCCTCGGCGCCACCACCCACCTTTCCCAGGTCCACCGGTTCACCCAACCGTGGGAAGGAGCGGCGTCGCTGCGGCTGCGCGGCGGCGACCTCACTGTCCTCGCCGAATACGACCGCCGAGGCCGGCTCGTCGGCGGTCACCGGGCGCAGCTCGTCGGCCAGATGCTCGACCGGTGGGCCGCCGACATGACCACCGAGCACCGCAGCATGATCCTCGTCGAAACCGCCGACGAAGCCGCCGACATCGCCCGTCGCGCCCGCGACATCCTCATCCACGCCGGCCTCGTCCGAGCCGGCCCCGCCGTGCGGCTGCACGACGGCAACTCAGCCGGCGTTGGCGACATCATCGTCACCCGCCGCAACGACCGACGCATCAGCGCCGGCAGCACCTACGTCGCGAACCGCGACCAATGGCGCATCCAGGCCATCACCGCCACCGGACAGGTACAGGTCACCAACCTGCGCACCACCGCGACCGCCATGCTGCCCGCCGCGTACGCCGCACAGCACGTCCAACTCGCCTACGCCCTCACCGTCGACTCCGTCCAAGGCCAGACCGTGCACACCGCCCGAGCGCTCGTCGACGACAACACCTCCCTGGCCCGCCTCTACGTCATGCTCACCCGCGGAACCACCCTCAACGAGGCATACGTCGTCACCGACGACCACCCCCGGGAAGGAACGCCACCCCAGACGCCCACCGCCCGCATCGCGGTCCTCGCCGACATCATGCGTCGCGCCACACCCGACCGCTCCGCCACCGAAACCGAACAACACCTCTGGGCCGACGTCGACGCGCTGCACGCCTGGACGCCGATCTACGACGACCTGTCCGCCCGCGCCCGCATCCCCGAATACCTCGCCATCGTCCGGCAGATCAGCGGCCCGCAGCTGGCAGACCGGCTCGCCCAGGACCTCGCGCTGCCCGCGCTCATCGCCCGCCTCACCACCCTGCGCGAAGCCGGCCACGACCCCACCGACGTGCTGCGCCGCGCCATCCGACCCCGCGAAATCGACTCCGCCGACGACATCGCCGCGGTCCTGTCCTGGCGCATCGACCGCATCATCGGCCGCGCCACCGCCGACCCCACCATCGCCACCACACCAGACCTCGCCGCGACCTACACCGACCGCATGCCCGCCAACCTCACCGGCGACATTGGAGACGCCCTGCGCCAGGTCGCCGGCATCTGCGACCGCCGCGTCCGCGCCCTAGCCGACCTCGCCGCCGCACAGCAGCCCGCCTGGGCCCGCGCCCTGGGCGACGTCCCCGACGATCCAGCGGGCCGCGACCAATGGCTAGCCCGCGCCGAGGTCCTTGCCACCTACCGCGACCGGTACCAACTCACCAGCGACCACCCCATCGGGCCGGAACCCTCCAGCGGTGACATCGCCCGCTGGAACGCCTGGCACCGCGCCCGCATCGTCGTCGGCGCCGCTACCCTCGCCGGCCGCCTCACCACCACCGACGATGGCGAACTCGCACGACTCATCACCGCGCAACGCACCGCCGACGCCGCCGCGCCGCCGTACGTCGCTGACCAACTGCGCGACGCGCACCTCACCCTCACCGACGTCGAGCAGCGCCACCACGACCTCGCGCTCCTCCTCGCCGCCGTCGACGGCGCCGGCCAGCGCGCTACCGCCCACGCCCAACAACTGCGCCCTCGCTGGTGGCAACGCGGGCCGTCGCGCACCCGGATCCTCGCTGCCCAGCGCGAAAATCAACAGCGGGTCGACGCTGCCACCGGGCGGGCCGCCAGTCTTCGGGAGAGCATGACCCGCCTGCGCGAGGTCATCGACCAGCGCCAAACGCGGGTCACCGACCTCGAATCCCGGCACCGCACCTGGAGCCGCTGGTACACCAGCGCCCTGCCCACGCGCTACGCCGGACTCGCCGCCGCAGCCGAACAAGCCCGCCGCACCACCACCCGTCGGACCACCTTGACCGACGCCGTCGCCACCACCACCGCGCGAGTCCGGGCCATCGACGAAACCCGCCCGCAACCACACACCACACCCATCCCCGAGCACCTGCCCCAGCACGCGGCCGCCGCCCGGGACCGCACCACCGCCCCTGACCTCAGGACCTCAGAGGAAGCGGAGATTGACTGATGGCCACTCACCCAAGCGCGTTCGTCGACGAGTCCTGGTTTCAGCAACGCACCTCACCGGGCGCCTACCTGATGGCCGCCGTCATCATCGACCACGACGCCGTCCCCGACGCTGAGGCCGCCGCGAAAGAAGCCGCCGGCATCCATGACGGCTACCACTCCACAGTGCTGTACCACCGCGGGCACGTCGGCGTGATCGAAGCGATGCTCGACGTTGTAGCCGAACACGCGGGCTGGTCCGTCGTCTCCGCCCAAGTCCCCATCAACCCCGGCAACGTGGCCGCCGTACCGAACAACCCACGCCACATACACGCACACCTGGAAAGACAACGCGAGCACGCCCGACAACTCAGCATCGAGCGGCTCCTGCGCTACCTCAACGGGCAGCGAGTCCGCGACGTGTATCTGGAAACGCGGGGCAGTCCCGCAGAGTGGCGCGGCGCCCGGGAAACCGGCAGCCGGCTGCCGAGCATCGACCGCAACGACATCCGGGCGTACCGCCGGCTCCTCGACCAGGGGGCAATCAGCCACCGCATGCGGCTCATCCACGTCGAAGGCCGAAACGACCCCGGACTCTGGATGGCTGACGCCGTCGCATGGTCCGCAGGCCGCGCCATCCGCACCGACGAACCGCAATGGTGGAACCGGATAGCCGACGTCGCCACCATCCTCGAAGCCAGCACGGGCACCGAACTTCGCCTAAACGCGAGTGGGGCCGCTCCACCAGATGGCGAACGCGACCCCCACAACCTGAGCCAAAGAGCCCAGACCATGTCCTCACCCGTATTGTACTCCGCTACGCCAACCGATCACCAGGTCGGCGCCATCCTCACAAGCCTCGTCGCGCAGGCCGAACACGCGCGGACGCCGTCCACGAATCAGCTCACCCGCGAAGTCCTCGGCTACGTGCAACGGATCGCCGAACACGTCGAGAAGTTGACCGACACGGTCAATAACATCCTCCCGCTGCCGGCGGATGAGGCGGCCCCACGCGGCGGCGCACCTCAACCCCGTAGCACTGAGCACGAGGACCCCTTCCCGCAGCAGTCTCGCGAGATCGATAATTGACGTCCGCGGCACGGCTGGCCGCCGCCCATGACAAGCTGCGCGAGCCGCGCTTCGCGGTCGCCGAGATCAGTGGAGCATGCCCGGCCAAGAGGTCGTTGACTTCGTGACAGCCCGTCACCGCAGCTGCGGCGGCCTTCGCAGCCATCCGGGGCGGTCTTCCACTTTGGGGCAGACGTAGAGACGAGAGCGCGAAGTAGATCCACAGGCACCGTCAAACGGCACGAGGCAGCCAGCGATACTCTGGCCACCGGCTTCATGATTGGGGAAACCATGACGGCACGAGAGCCCGTGCTACCTGACGCAGTGATGGCACCCATGCGGGCCGCCGCAGCCACCGCCGCCCGGGACGCGGAAGACCTTACATCCGACGAGCTGGCAGACCGAGTCCTTGACGCGGTCGTGAAGGCACTGTTTGCATCCACCGAAGTCAAGCAGCAGATTCGCGACCTTCCACCGTTGGACAGCCTGCCTTCCGGAACCACCATGGCAAACGTCCGCACCGAACGGCGATTGGCGATTTTCACCCCACCAGAGCCCTGTGCCGGCTACGGCTCACCGATCACTAAGGAAGCTTGGCTGAACGTGGGTTACGCCGAGCCATCGAGACGAACGGGAAGAGACAAGAGCGACTAGACATGAGTTGTCCCGCCACCACTGAGCCGGATCCGCCAACCGAGCCCCCCTCACAGTCGCTGCGACGTAACGGCAGCGCCTGTCCGCCACATCGTGGACGCCGAGGGAGTCGCGCATCCCTGCACCCCGTGTAGCTGCTGTGGCGCCTGTGGTTGCGGCGGCAGTTTCGGCGGACGGGCAGCGTGCGTTCGCTGCAAGCAGTACGCCCGGTGGGCTGCCGAGACGCGATCGCTGCTAGAGCGATACCTAGAGGTAGTCGGCCGCGAAGACGCCTTCGTTGAGACGAACGGCCGGACCCACAGCGTGGGCTGCAGCTCCTTGGAGAACAGCATCGACACCGCAGCAAGGGCTCTGGATGCGGGCTGCCCCCACCGTCAGGAGTGGAACGCCCGAGTCCCATAGGTCGTCGGCCCGAACGCACCGCGACGCAGGCGCTGCGCGGTGTGCTGCCCTGACGTCATCGTGCCGACCGGTGCAGGCCCGGTGCGTGGAGCAATGGGGCAGTTTGTAGCACAGCGAACGCCCCCAGTCGGCTGACTGCCCGCGTGGAGTCCGAGCGCCTCGCCAGCCAGGGGAGAACGGCGCTGAGGCTATATCAACGGGAGCGCCGCGTCTTTCCACGCGAGGTTGGCGACTCAGATACCGGCCGGCTCGCTTCGGAGCTGGCGGAGGTCGCAGCCTTCAGCGACAGCGATACCCGCTCCCGCGCGATGTCGACACCGAGGATCTGCACGGTGACCGTCTCACCCACGTTGACGACCTCGGACGGGTGCTCGACACGGTGATGTGCCATCTGCGAGATGTGAATCAGGCCGTCGATCTCGCCCAGGGTGACGAAGGCACCGAAGGACGTCAGGCGCTTCACCGGTCCTGTGACGGTCTGGCCTGCCTCGAGCTTGCTGAGTGCTTCCCGGCGTCGTTCTGCCCTCGATGGCGCCGTCGGCCGGCCGGGCTTACGTTCATTGCCGCTGCTGGGTGGGATGTGGTGGTTCGTCGGGGTGGCATCAGAGTATGGCCTGGTCTCGCCGCGGTATTTGGAGGGGAGGGTGCCGACCACCTCGACCGCGTTGGCGCATGCCTCAGTTAGGTAGGTGTCGTAGGCGCGGTCGGTTAGTGCCTGGTCCTGGACGAGTTCGCCGTCGTCTGGACGGTAGATGCGTGACGGCTCGCCACGGAATGACAGCCAGTTGAAGTTGGTAATGATGTAGTAGCCGTCGCTGATGAGCACTTTCTGCGGGGTGGTTGCGACCTGTACGACGGCGAGGCGGTTGGCGCGGCCCGCGGCTGCGTGCAAGGCGTCGAGGGCTTCCCGGTCGGTTCCGTCGTTGTCACCGGAGCCCCACACGATCGTCACGTCGACGGTGTGGGACAGCTTCTCCAGGGCGCGGATCCACGGCCTAGACGCGACGGCCGTGCGGATCTGTGGGCTGCTGATGAGCAGCCGCCGCCGTGAAGTGGCGAGGGCGGCATCGAGCCAGGCCGGGTGTTCGTACACGCCCAGCCAGCGGATCGCCGCCCGGTTCAACGCGGCATTCGCACCGTCGCCGTCCGGATCGTCTCCGGCGGCTTGGAGGGCGAGGACGTCTGCTCTGCTCAGCCGCTCGCCGGGGTCGGTGACGGGTGCGTGGGGGTGTTCGACCGGTGCGGCCGACAGCCGCAGGCGTTCGACGGCGCCGATGCTCTCCAGCGCGGCGGTGTGCGGTTCGCTCCACTTGCCGTCGACGTCGACGCCGAGGCGTATCTGGCGGGTCTCATCGTCGCTGAACACGAGCAGGATGGCGTCGTGGTAGAAGTTGCGGTTTTCGGTGACACCGCTGATCCCGAGCAGGCGTGCACCGTCGCGGCTGCGCCGGTCCAGGGTGCTGGTGAGCGCGGCGATGCTGAGGTCGACGGTGCGGACCGGCATGCTGCTCGCCGGTGGCAGCAGGAGCCGCCCGGGATCGCCTTTCGCCTGGTTCGAGCGGCGCAGGGAGTTGCGTCGCCAGTCGGTCACGGTGCCGGTGAGGCGGTCGTAGACGACCGGGATGGTGGTGGGCATCGGGCGGCGTAGCTGGGCGTCGCGGGCGGCTTCCTGCCCGGCGGGCAGCAGCTGTAGGCGCCGCAGGCCGCCGTCGGCGCGTGGCTGATAGGTGATGTACTCGGCGAGGAGGAGGCCGGCGACGGCACGGCCGGTGTCGCCGTCGTCGAGGCCGAGAAACAGTTGCAGGTCTTCGACGGTGTCGATGCCCCCAAGCAGGGCGCGCAGGGTGTACTTCTGGCCGGCTTCGAGGTCTTCGGACTGCTCGACCAGAACGTCGACGGTCAGCACGGAAGCGGGGATGGCGCACGGCTCCGCGGCGAGCAAAGTGTGTCCCGGCAGCGCGTGGGCGTGGCGCCGGGCGGCGTCGGCGAAAATATCGCGGCTCACAGGTACTGCACCCTTCCGCCGGTGGTCGTGATGTGGCTAAGTACCCGGTTGAGGGGCCCTTGTTTGCTGCTGCAGAACTCGGAATCACCGACGATCCAGAGCAGTTCCCGGGCGCGGGACAGGGCGACGTTGACACGGCCCTGGTATCGGTCGGCGAGGAAGCCGAGCTCGCCAGTGAGGTTGCTGCGCGTGACGGAGAAGATGACCACGTCGGCTTCGCGCCCTTGGACTGCGTCGACGGTTTTGACCTGGACGGCGACGTGCCGCAGGGTGAGGCGCCGCAGCGCGCGTTCGATCTCGGTGCATTGCCGTCGGTACCCGGTAAGGATCAGCAGTTCCAGCTTAGCGCCGTCGGTGCGGGCGTACTTGCCGGCTTGGACATCGGTGTCGAGGCGTGCGACAAGGTCGGCGACCTTCGCCGCCTCGTGCTTGTTCGAGGAACTCGCGCTGCCGGCGCGGCGGGCGTCCTCGCGGCGGTTGGTGCGTCTGCTGGTGGAGAACCACACCAGCCGGTCGCTGTCGTCAACAGTTTCGGGCGCCAGGACGGGTACGGGGTCATGTACGAGGGTGCCGGCGTAGAAGACCTGCGAGATCAGCTCGCCGATCGGTTCGGCCATGCGGTGCTGGGTGACGAGACTGGCCGTGCAGGCCGGAGGTGCCTCGCCGAGCAGGATGTCGAACAGCGACGAGGTAAGGAACACCTTGTCCAAGTCGAACGTGTCGACCAGGTCTCGATACTCGAACACCTCCTCGACCATCGGTGGAAGTTGCTTGGTGTCGCCCACCATCACCCACCGCTTGGCCCGGGTCATCGGCACCAGCAGTTCAGGGGCGGTGGCCCGGGACGCCTCGTCGATGATGCACAGATCGAATTGCATGTTCTGGATGTGCGGGTTGGCCAAGAAGCCCATGCAGGTCCCGGCGACCACGCTCTGAGTGGGCAGGAACATTGGTTCAGCGGTCTGCGGGTCGTTGAGGCTGGCCAGCCAGTCACCTTGTGTCCGCAGCAGTTCCCGAAGCCGCGGCCCGGCGCCGGGTCCGTCCAGCAGGCCGGCGACGAGCTTCTCCAGCTCCGGTTCCCCGAGCTCGTCCGCGATGGCGACCTCAAGGGCCCTGGCTGCGGTGCGGACCCCAGCGGCCGCGGTGTCGGCGCGCTCGACGGCGCGTCGATAGTCCGCCAGCAGCTCGGCGCGTTCCTCGGGCAGGTCTTCGTTGTCGAGCCGGTCGCCGTCATCGAGTGGGCCAAGCAACTCGGCGGTCTCGGTCTTCTGCCGCAGGGTTGCCAGGGCTTCCTCAGCACGAAGTGCCAGGGACAGATGGTCAATGTGCACACCCTCGCGATCGGCCAATGCGGCCATGCCGGTGCGGGCGCGATCGCGGATCTCATCTGCCCACGCGCGCAGCTTGTTCGACAGCAGCAGGTGCGCGGCGTCCGGGTCGACGTTGTCGTCGCGGCTCGATAGACGCACGACGGAGGTGACGCCGGAGCGGTACAGCCGGGTGATCGCGTTGTCGATTGCGACGTGCATCTGACTGACCAGCAGAATCTTGTCACCGGGCCGTGCGGCAAGGTGCTGGTGGACGAGTTCGGCGATGAACGAGGTTTTGCCCGTGCCGGGTGGGCCCTGGACGAGGAACAGGTCCGGCGAGCCGAGCGCGTGCGAGACGGCCAATTTCTTGTCGTCGTCGAAATCCGGGCGTAGCGGCTCGAATGCCACCGGCTCCGGCGCGCTCGCCACTGACGGGTCCAGCACCAGCTCACGCAGGTGCGGGCGGGCGGAGCTGCCGTCGCGCAGGGCGGCGAGAGCGGTCTTCTGCCGGCGGATCGCGGCCTGCGACGGCGTGCGGTCGCGCACCAGCACACCGTGGACAGGCAGCTCGTCGCCGGGCCGGGTCGCCCGCACCGTGATGTCCGTGCCGTCGACCTCGGCGATCGTCACTGCGGCGCCCCGGACCGCGGGCTCGTCGACGGGGCGGGCCATGCGCTCCTGGTCCAGGAAGGCGCCCGTCAGCGGGGTCGTTGTCTGCAGGTCGAACTGGGCGCCGTCGCGGCTGACCCGCGTGTAGTTAATGGGTTCTTCGAGGCGTTTCTCCAGCGCTTCCTTGGCCTCGATCAGCTGTGACCAGTTGGTCATCCGTGCCTGCTTGAAGGTGTCGCTATTGCGATCACCGGCGTCCTGGACAGCCTTTTCCAGCAGCAGGTGCAGCTCGTCGGCGGCTGCGGCGGCTCTCTGCGGGTTATTTGGCCGCTGTGCCGTCCAGGTGTAGTCGCGGCTGTCCAGGACGATCGTGTCGTCGTTTTGGCGCCAGCGTTCCAGCTCGTCGAAGTCCTTGATCGCCGCCCGGGTACAGAGCAGCTGATGACGGTTCTTGAAGACCAGCACCAGCTCGACCTGGTCACCGACAAGACGGAACTCGTCGGCGTTGAGCACCATGCGCCCGCCGCCGAGGCTCTTCAACCGGGGCAGTACGTAGGTGGCCGCGCCGAGCAGCCCCGCGATGACGGTTTCGGCCGAGCGGCCGTCACCGGCCTCCTCCAATGATCGGCGCGCCGCGCCGGACAGCTCGAACGACAGCACCTTCTGGTCATGCCAGTTTTCGCTCCGCGCCGCCTGAATGGCCTGCAGCTCAAGGTAAAACTGCTGTCCATCGGCCGGCCGCTTGGCCGCATCGACATCCAAGCAGCGTTGCAGCAGCGCCAGTACACCGGGCGGCAGGTCGGCCTCGTCGAGCGCTCGGCTGATGTCTGGCAAATCACGTAGCTCCCAGCCGGTGACGCATTGCAGCAGTGTCGCGGCCAGGCTGTAGACGTCGAACCTGGTCGAGCCGCGCGAGGCCAGGTCCGGTGGCGCCCACGGGGCGCTGGTCATCCCGGCAACCGTTGCGTCGGTCGCGCCCGCGAGTTGGTCCTTGATCTTGCTCAAGGCAAAGTCGGCGAGCAACGGCTTCTCGCCGTCCCACAGCACGTTGCCGGGCTTGATGTCGCGGTGCAGCACTGCCATCGAGTGTGCGTGCGCCAACGCCGACGCCAACGGCAGAGCGATAACCTCAGCAACATCGTCCCAGCCGGGAGTCTCGGGCGCGATTGCCAGCCAGTCCTTGAGCGACACCGGCACCCAGCTGAGCACCACGTAGTACACGCCCGCGCCGTGGTCGGTGCCGCTGTCCCGCAGCGACACGATGTTCGGGTGGTCCAGCTTGTGGTGCGCCGCAGTCTCCCGCTCAAAGTAGATGCGGTAGATCTCATCGGAAGTGGCGGGAACCAGCTTCACGGCCACGTGCCTGCCGCCCTGATGCAAGTCGGAGGCTTGAAAGACCTCCGCCTGACCACCAACACGACGGGTGTTCGCGATCTCGGCATACCGGCCGGCAATCACACGCACCGCCCACGCTCCTTCCAGGAACGACCTGCTCGTGCGGACCGGCCGCTCACGATACTGGACTTCAACCCAGACGGCCGCCGAGCGATCGCCCTGGCCTTCGGGAACAGCGGGCAACGTTCCGCCGCCAACCGCCTGCCCGACGCTGGCTGTGTTCGGCGGCGGTCGGCACCGATCATCGGCTCCGGGTGACAGGGGCACGGCTGTTCGGCCGACGTCCCGAGCGCGCTGTCACGCCGCTCATCCGGAGCGAGGCTTTGGTTCACCCGAACACACCTCTCCCTAACGGTCTGCCAACAGTGAAACAGCAGGGGGTGACACTTCCTGTGGATCACAGTCAGGCAGGTAAGCGCGCGACGCTTAGCGGGGCGGACGCGCGGCGAACGCGCCACAGGCGGCGGCGACCGCCAGCGCCGTCTCGATGCCGGTGGCCCACGACGAGCTGTGAGCGGCGAGCAGACCGGCCAGGACCGCCCCAAGGGCAAGACCACCGATGACCGTGGTTCGGCGGCCTGCGGCTCGGCGCATGCTCGGGGTAGCAGAAGGCAGACGCCGACGGAGCGGCTTCCTGCGGGTTGGCGTTCCGCGGCGAGACATGGTTCGGGCTCTCCTTCGTCCGGGATCACCGCCACCCTGGTGGCCGCGGCACGATCAGGAGAACACCGCCACCGGTCCCGAAACCGGACGAGTTTGCGGGGCTGTGGGCACTCAGCCGCGTATCTTCGACGGCGTGCCCCGGAAGCCACCAAGCCCTGCAGACCAGGCGCTGATCGACTACGCCCGGAAACAGGAAGTCGTCGTGACCAATACGCAGCTCGAGCACTGGCGACGCGTGGGTCTGCTTCCCGCCAACACGCCCATGAGGCAGGGCTTCGGCGGGAGTTCCTCGCAGCCCGCGCACGGAGCGGCCGACTTGGTCACCTGGCTCGGCCGCCACGCTCGCCGAGGCCAGCGCACTCACGACGTAGCCCTGCGCGCGTTCGCCGACGGGCACACGGTGCCTGAGCCGACCGTCCGAGCCGCCTTCCTCTCCGCTGTCGCCCTCGCCTTGCCGGATCCCGTCGCGGGCGGTGAGGACGTCGGCGACCTAGCGCAGAACGCGGCGACGCGGCTTCCGGGCCAGGGCGCCACCGCGCTGATCCCCCGGCGGATACGCCGCATCGACGCTCGAATCAAAGCCGCCGGGATCTCATTCGCCCCCGCTGAGCTGCTTTCCTTCGACAAAGGACCCGCGCTCGCAGAGCCCTTCACCCCGGCCGACTTCCAGCTGATGGCCACGACCGTGGCACTCGACGGCTCCGAACTGAACGGAACCGGCATGGCCGCGCTCGTGCGGTCGATGAGCCCTGCCGGCGCGGCTGTGCCCGGCGCCTCGATGCTCGAGTTTCCCGACGGGCTACAGGCCACCGAGCTGGCCGACGAAGCAGGGAACACACTCTTGCCGACCGGAGACGTCCGAGCCGAGCTACGCCGTGTCGTTGAGGAGTCGACGCTGGAGCGGCTGCGTGCCGGTTGGATGGCAGCCGTCGAACGCCGCAGTTGGGCGCTCAACCTCTGCGATACGGTGGAGGTCGAACTCGCGACCGGCACGCTGGGCGACGCTGTCCTGCAATGGATGATCGCGACTGCGTTCGGCGCCATGCGCATGGAGATCCAGAGCGCCGTTCACGGAAAACCCACACCGCACGGCACGGCCTGCACCGCAGTGATGTTGCTCTGGCAAGCACGGCAGTTGACGTGGTTGCAGGAAGTCGAACCCGACGGGCTTTACCACCTGTTTTTCGCCCTTCTCCCGCCCTATGTGTTGCGGCTGCTCGGGCTGAACCCGATCGCACTCGCGGACGCACTTGACGCCATCACCACTGCCGACCCGGCGTAGCGCTCGTGCCAGCTGCACCGAGTCCTCGTCGGCCTAGGTTCTGTCTCGTAGATCTTGGTGGTCGGGGACGGCGCGTAGCCAGTCGAGGGTTTCGACCAGGTCGATGGTGGCCTGGTAGTGAGAGCCGAGTTTGTCGTAGCGGGTGGCGAGGCCGCGCCAGTGTTTGCGTCGGTTGAAGCCGCGTTCGACCTGGTTGCGGCGCTTGTAGGCGGTGGGGTCGAAGGTGGGTGGTCGGCCGCCGCGTTGTCCTCGCCGCTTCCGGTTGGCGATCTGATCGTTGGGTTCGGGGATGACGGTGGTGATGCCTTTGTCTCGCAGGGCCTTGCGGTTCGCTCGTGAGGAGTACGCCTTGTCGCCGGTGACGGAGTCAGGTCGTTTGCGTGGTCTGCCGACCTGGCCGGGTCTGGGTACCCGGACCTGGTCGAGCAGGGGGATCAATTGCTGGGTGTCGGCTGCCTGACCTGGGGTGATGCGGCTAGCTAGAGACCGGCCTCGTCCGTCGGCCAGGGTGTGGATTTTCGTGGTCAGTCCGCCGCGGGACCGGCCGATGGCTTGCGCTGCCCGCGCGTCGGTACTGCTCAGCCCCCTTTTCGGGCACCCGCCGCGTGCTGGTGGGTCCGCACGATGGTGGCGTCGACCTGGGCGTCCCAGTCGATGTCGTCATCGAGTTCGGCCAACGCGATGACGTGCGTCTTGAGGCTGGCCCAGGTGCCGTCGGCCGCCCAGCGGCGAAACCGTTGGTACGCGGTCTTCCACGGCCCATACCGTTCGGGCAGGTCACGCCACGGCGAACCGGTCCGCTTGACCCAGCAGATCGCGTTGATGACCTGCCGATGATCACGCCACTGGTTACCGCGAACGGGCTGCGTCGGCAGCAGCGGCGCCAGCACAGCCCACTCGTGGTTCGTCAGATCTCCTCGTGCCACACAGGGCCTAACGAGCGAGATTCATGATCCGCGAGACACAACCTAGACCGAGCGGCGACAACCGGCACGCTGTGCCGCCCGCCCAACCCAGTACGATCATCGCCCGACGCAGCCGGATCGTCGAACCGGCACGCGACGGGCCAGACGGTGCTAGCTTCTCGCCTTCTTGATCACTCGCTCGGTGCAATCGAACAGGTTCCACCACCCCGACAGCCATTGACGAAATCAACTAGAGTGCACACGTGCTGGCGATGAACGGGATGGTGGCGTCGTTACAACTGGCGTACCCGCCGGTTTCCAACCAGGAAGCCGAGTGGGTTATCTCAGAGCAGGGGGTCGTCGACCGGCTGCGCAACAGCGATTTCTACATGATCGCCATGCGCGCCGAGGCGAAGTTTTCCGAGTTTCACCACGATAGCGATGGTCTGCTGCATCTAAAGATCAGCACCGGGACGGGGATCAGCGACTCGGTAACCCTCCATCCGTCGCACCTCGCCTCCAACATCGACGGCATCGACCCAGAGAATGGTGAAATCACCATTTTATGGAACGAGAAGGCGCTGCTGTTCTATGACAGCACGCCCGAGGATGTAGACGCGGGCACGGCCGAGTTGTTCGAGTGGTTCAGCACTGAGAAGCTCATTTACAATCGGAGTCATCGCCTCCCCGGCATCCTCGGCTTCCATGGCTGGCGCGACTTTGCCACCTACGAACTGCTATACGTCGGCATCGCCTCGAAGGCCGACACCTACCAGCGACTCTTCCAGCGCGCGCACCGCAAGCGCCAACAGATCCTGTCCAACGAGTGGCCGCGCACTCCCGGTTCCAGAGTCACTGACGAGATGCACCTCTTCCCCTTGCGCGTCCAACCAATGACGGTGCGGATGCTGGAACCGGGCGATACGTTCAGCCATCCCTCGAACGAGGAATGGAAGACCTACTGCAAACGTGTCACCAAGGACGCCGAAAAGGCGTTCGTGCACCTGCTAGACCCGCAATACAACGAGGTCGATTTCGACAGCTACCCGCAAAGCAGCGACGGGTTGTGGGAACAGGGCCACGAACGTTATATATTCTATCTGGCCGAGAACCTAACCTTCACCACGCCGACGGTCACCCTACACGGAGCCTGGGACCCGATTGCCAGCGGCGGAAATGACGCCGACCTGATCACAATAGAGGGCGAAAGCGTGCACATCCGGCCGGGCGGCCACCGGCAAGGCTTGATCGGACCTGACCTCAGACGCGAGGCGGCGACCGACGACAGGGGAAAGTAGGTCAGCGGTGGTCGGGAGCACGGCGAGCTGCACCCGCGTTCGCACCTGACAAGTCACGTGCGCTGATATCGGGTCACAGACATTCTGGAAGAGATAGCACTTATCGGCTCTGGGTTTCTCAGGCGGGGTTGCTGCGGACGTGGCGCATGATCCACAACCCGTCATCGCCAGGCGTGGGAGCGGCTTCGTAGAGATGGTCAACGTCTACGCCAGTAGCAGTCACCTCGTTGCGTTGCTGAAGTTGCCAGACGTGCGGAGGGCTTCCATCGGCTTGTGCGGGGATGTCTCGGATGGCTCCGTCAGCAACGCCGCCAACGAACAGGACAGACACGGTAGCCATGGGCCACTCCTTCGAGGACAGACGCAGCGGCACCGGCTGACGCCGCCACCGTCAGCAAATCACGGCTGCCGCCTCTTCGACGGACCACGCCTAGCCCGGTGAGGCGACGCGGTTTGGCGTTAGATGACAGCACCGGACAACCTGTGACCGCATCCCGCTCCGGGTCGGAGCTGGCGCCGAGGACGACACCAGCATGCACAGCACTGGATAGGCCGGTCACCTGCCAGGAGGAGTGCGGGCGCCAAGGGATCCCGAACGGTCAATGCCCAGGCCGGCATCCTTTACGAGCATGACCATCGATTGTCATGATCGTCAGAGACGGTTGCCGTCCATCCAACGACGAAAGGTCGCCGCTCATGCCGATCACGTCCCCTGGCACTTCCTTCCCGCGTGTCATGCACCGCGCTGCGGTCCTCGCGGTCACCGCCCTCGCGGGGACTTGCCTGGCCGCCGTGACCGCGCAACCGGCCTCGGCTACGCCTCCCGGCATCCCGTCGAAAGCAACAGCGCAGTCACAGCTCAACGCCCTGACCGTGGCGACACAAGGCTCGACCAGCGGCTACTCCCGTGACCTGTTCCCGCACTGGATCACGATCAGTGGTAGCTGCAACACCCGTGAGCAGGTCCTCAAACGCGACGGCACCTCCGTCGTCGTCGACAGTTCCTGCGCCGCCACCTCCGGCCGCTGGTACAGCCCGTACGACGGCGCCACCTGGACCGCGGCCTCCGACGTCGACATCGACCACGTCGTGCCGCTGGCGGAGGCCTGGCGCTCCGGCGCCAACTCCTGGACAACCAGCCGCCGGCAGAGCTTCGCCAACGACCTGACCCGCCCACAACTGATCGCGGTCACGGACAACGTCAACCAGGCCAAGGGCGACCAGGACCCCTCCACCTGGCAGCCGCCCCTGTCGTCCTACTGATGCACCTACAGCAAGATGTGGATCACCGTGAAGTACAACTGGAGCCTCACCCTGCAGTCCTCGGAAAAGTCCGCGCTACAGAGCATGCTTAACACCTGCGCCTCCTAACCAGCAGGTGCCACCCGGCCGGCAATCGCGCCGACGACGCAGACCGGCCGGGTCACCCGCTACAGAGCTTGGCAAAGGGACGAGCTGCGGCCGTGCCGGTTACGTGCCCGATCCCGCGGGCGCTGACGGGCAACCGCGGTCAAGGTCCGACGACAGGTGACGTGCTTAGTACCCTGGGGCTCTACAGCTCAGAGACGGTCACTCGATTCCGGGGATCTTGATCAGCAGTTGGCCATCCGGCGGCCCGCTGTTGGCGGGTTGGATCGGCGTCTGGTTCCGGCAGCCCCGCCCCGTAGGGGCGACTAGCGTTGCCCTCGCCCGCCGCGAGGGGGAACAAGCCAATCGGCAGGCCAGTATGATCGCCGCTGACCTGCGCCTCCTCCAGGCGGACCGCCGACGGTCGGGAGCGCACGGCGACGTGTCGCAAGCTCCAGCCGGATCCGGTGTGACTAGAATCAGCGCTCGAACACGTGTGCTATCCCTGGGGGTGTTGGTGTCCGGTCATCCTGTGAGCCTGGTTTGGGTCTTCCGGCCAGACAGCGCCGAGCACAACCACGATCGGGCGGATCAGCATGCCGGCAAGCCGGTACACGCCGTGGGCAGGCAGCCCGACAGCATTGGTCGGGTTGAGGTCGTGCTGGCCGACGGCGCTCGGGTGCAGGCATACCGCCACGAGGTCGTCCTCGGCTGACCCGGCAAACGCCTCCCGGCGGTCCTCACGACGAAGCCGCAGGCGCTCGTCCAGGTGGCAACTTGATCCAGGTGTAGACCCACGGCGGACCATCCCCGGCGACCGGCTCCAGCTCGTACTTCCCGTTCATATCGAGGTCGAGCAACTCGCCTCCGTACTCCACCCAGAGCCAGCTTTGATCAATCTGCGACGGGGGAACGCCATCGTCGTCGAGCGGTACGCGAAGAGACCGGCCGTCCACCGGACCACCGACGCACGGCACCTCGATCCTCTCCCACATCTTGCAATCGTCGGCTTCACCGGTGGTAGACAGAGGAGGTTTGAGGAATCAGGGCGACCACCGCAGGTGCGTCGGCCGGAGGCAGCACCGCAAACGGTCTGGGGCGCCTGAGCAACCCACTTTCGGTCGTAGCGCCGCCAACGCCTGTGTGATGGCAACGTGCCGCTGCTGCGACTGGCTTGCATTTGAGGCACCGATGAACAGTTCGCACATGCGGGGCGGGCGACGGCCCTGGTCAGGAGCCACCGGCGGAAACGGGCACGATCATGATCAACGCGACGCCGATCAGGCAGATGCCGGCGCCGATGACTTCCCACCGGTCGGGCCGGAACTTGTCGACGATCATGCCCCAGGCGAGTGATCCGGCGACGAACACACCGCCTGCCGCTTCGACCTACTGGACCTGGCCTCAGCGCGCCTCCATCGGCGCGACTTGCAGTCTGGACGCCCCACTTGGAGCCGGGCCACCCAAGGTGCCGACGCTAGCTTCCTCGATCACAGCATCATGCGGCGGCGTGGCATCGACGATGTCGTGGACGAACTGATCGATCTGGGTTCGGCTGACCCCTGGCATGCAGATCACATGGCTCCACCCACCACTGGTCGGAAGCGGCCACCGCTTCAGGACCGCTGGCGGAGGAGTACGCAGGACGACTGTCATGGCCTCGGGGTTGCGCCAGCTCGGCCAGCCGATCTCCCGCAGGCGGCGGCAGGCGTAGGCAGCCAATTCGCGACCCTCGTACGTTCGTTCTCGCAGACCGTCGCGGCCATAGCGACGTATGGCGCTCCACATCATGACGGCGGCGTGGCCATTGCGGGAGCCGGTGATGGTCCCGTCGGCGCACCCGGTGTAGGAGACGAGTTGGTCCAGATAAGCGGTGTGGCGTCGCGGGGCTATGACTGCGCTGCAGGGCAGCGGTGTGCCGAGGAATTTGTGGCCGCTGACGCAGATGCTGTCGGCGCCGTCGGCGAAGTCGAATCCGGGTGGGTCGTCGGCGACTGCTAGTGGGATCCCTGCCAACGCAGCATCGCTGTGGATGTAGCGGTGGGTCATCCCGATGCGGTCGAGCGCAGCGCGGATCTGTCCGACGTCATCGATCGCTTCGGTCATGGTGGTGCCGATGTTGGCTACGACGATGGCGGGCCGGTCGCCGTGCCATCGCACGAGCCGAGCGAACTGGTCATAGTCGATCTCCCCGCTGGGCTGGCTGTCGACGACGATCGTGGTCATACCCAGCAAATGGGCGGCTTTGGGGACGCTGTAGTGGGCGGCGGTCGAGTGGTAGACGACCCCGTCGGGGTAACGGCTGCGGGCCAGGTACAGGGCGTAGAGGTTGCTTTCGCTGCCGCCGCTGGTGATGTAACCCCACCAGCGCTCGGGTGCGCGGAACAGGCCGGCGAGGAAGGCGAGCACTTCGCGTTCGAGGTGTTTGGCGTGGTTGGGGTGGGTGGCGTCGGCGTCGGGGTCGGGGTCGTTGTTGAGCAGGTGCGTGAGCAGTGGCGCCATGTTGCGGTAGTCGATGTCGACGGCTGCGGGGAAGCCGATGTTCGTGGCTTGCGCGGCGTTGAGCTGGCGTAGGAGGGCGTCGAGCTGAGGGTCTTGGGCAGGTTCGTTGAGGGGGTTTGCTGTCATTGTTCGCTCCTGTTGAGGCCAAGGATGGGAGGTGCGCGGCTATCACGTAGGGGTGCTGGGTGATGTCCTGGGGCGTCTGTCAGAGGTGGCATCTCCAGGCCATCGCAGTGGCTATCGCCGGCAGTACGGCGGTGGCGGCGAGCGCGGTGGGTAGCCCGAGCGGGTGCCATAGAGTGGCGCAGCCTGCTGACCCGAGCGCTCCTCCGGTGAAGAAGATGAGGTTGAGCAGGCCCACGGCGCCGGCCTGCGCCGGAGGGCCTGTGCGCGCTGAGATCGCTGCGGTCAGGGTCACTTGGGCGATGGCGAAGGCGGCGAAGCCGGCCGTGGCCGCGCAGGCGAGCACCGCTGGCCGTTGGGTGACAGCGGCGAGCAGCATGGTGGCGCTGAACAGTGCGGCTGCGCCGGCCAGTACGCGCTGCGGCGGCAGGGTGCGTATGGCGGTGGCGGCGAGGCGGGCCATCAGCGCCGCGGCGATTGCGCCGGGTAGGAGCAGCAGGCCGACGCCCTGGCTGTTGTAGCCGAGGCGGGTCAGCATCTGCGGTACCGCGTAGACGGCCGCGAACAGCCCGCCGTACACGCCGGCTCCGACTAGCCCGGCGAGGCAGAACCGTCGACTCCCGATGACGGCTGCCGGTAGGAACCCCGCTTGGTGACGCCTGCTGTGGATGACCAGCAGGACTCCGAGCGCGCAGGTGCCGGCCAGCAGGGCAATGACGGCGGGTTGTGGGATGTGCAGGGTGGCGGATTGGATCGTCAGTAGCAGCCCGGCTGCAGCGAGTACCAGCAGCCCGGCGCCCAGTCCGTCGACGCGCCCTGGGATGCGCGGCCGGTGGGTCAGCGGCCAGCACAAGGGCAGCGTCACCAGCGACAGCGCGGGCAGCACCAGCGTTGCTCGCCACGACGCGGCGGTGACGAGTGCTCCGGCCAGCGGCGCGGTGGCCGAGAACAGGGCCATCATCGTGCCGAGCCGCGCCAACACCATCGGCCGCTGCCGCCCGGGTTGGCCGGCGGCGAGCGTGAGCGCGGTGGCGGTCATCGTCCCGGACCCGCCGGCGATCATTGCGCGACCGGCGACGGCGACGATGAGGGTGGGCGCGGTCGCACAGACAATCGTGCCGGCGGCGAGGAGGGCAGCCCCGAGGGCGAGTACGCAGCGGGCTCCCCAGATGTCGATGGCTCGTCCGGCCACGGCGGTGCCGATGCCGAGTCCGAGAGCGTGGATGGTCAGGATCCACACCGCCGCCGATCCAGTGGTGTGCAGTCCGGCGGCGGCCGCCGGGAGCGCTACGGCAGCGGCGCTGATCCCGTAGATGGCGGGCCCGTACAGGGCGCCCAGGCGCCAGCCCAGTCCTGCTAGAGCGGGCGTGGTTGGCGCAGCGGTCACAGTCACGAGGCGGCTCCTTTGCCGGTCGTCTTGGCAGCAGGAGGCGGCGGTCGCCGGCCAGGGAAGTGCCGGCG